>NZ_JAPWCL010000005.1:0-129414 GCF_041433955.1 Pauljensenia sp. 20925_1_25
TTCAGCTCGGCTCTACTTGGTTCTACCTGCAGTCTTCCGGCAAGATGGTGACGGGTCCCGCCTACATCAACGGCACCTGGTACCAGTTTGCTAGCGACGGTTCGCTGATCTGATCGCTCATCGGTGGATAGCTGTATATCTCAGCGATCACCGAATCACACACAAAGAAAGGCCCGTCTTCGTTCATTACGAAGACGGGCCTTTCTTACTGCACATCTCTTCAGTTCTTGGCGCGACGCGATGCGATGAGCGCACCAATGCCAGCGACCAGGACCGCGACAGCGCCAACCGCAACCCACATGGCCGTGGTGCCCGTGGAGGCGATGGTCTGCGGACGGGTCTTCGACGGGGTCGAAGGCTGCGACGGGGCAGGTGCCGAAACGACCGGAGCCGTGGTGGTGGGGATCGACGGGCCGGGGGCCGGAGCGGAAGGCTCAGGCGAGGTCGGGGTCGACGGGCCAGGCGCGGGAGCGGAAGGCTCAGGCGAGGTCGGGGTCGACGGGCCAGGCGCGGGAGCGGAAGGCTCAGGCGAGGTCGGGGTCTCGGGACCCGGTGCCGGAGCGGACGGCTCACCGATCGACGGGTTCGGGATCTCCGCGGCCGTACAGTTCGTCAGCGCGGCGCGGTACTCCTCGGCTGTCAGGTAACGCTCAGCCTTGTTGTCACCCTCAAGGACGGTCACGCCGCCATCCTTCTCAGGACGCACGGAGGTGTCAGCAGCGATCGAGTCAGCAACCTTATCGAGCTGAGCATCGAGTTCCTCGAGGTTCACAGCAGGCTTATCCTCAGAGACCGAGGCCAGGTAGTCATCCAGGGCCTTCTGAGCAGCATCGACGGCGGCCTGAGCGTCAGCGACGGCCTTATCGGAATCATCCGAGGGCTTGTCGCCAACGGGGGCCGGGGTCGTCGGAGCGGGGGCCGGGGTCGTCGGAGCGGGCGCAGGGGTCGTCGGAGCCGCGGCACCATTCTTGGCGGGCAGGGTCGAGGCGTCCACAGGGAGGGCAGAACCCGGGAGGGCACCAATCCTCTTCTCCCAGGCGTTCGCGCGCTGTTCATCGCCGGATCCCGCAAGGCCGGACACGTAGTTCGTGTTGTTCGCATTGAAGGCCTTGCCGTCGAAACCGTAGGCCGAGGCCGTGTCACCGGTCGTATGGAAACGCGACGCGTTGGGAGAGCCACCCGTCAGCGTGTAGAACTTCTGCGTGCCGTAGACGCGCGTACCCTCACTGCCCTTGGCAATGTACACACCGACGCCAACGGCGTTGCTCGCACCGAGCATGTTGCGGTCATGCCCCTGGGAGTTCTTCCACATGTCGAAGAGATCGTCCGCAGCCTGAAGGGGGGTCTTCATCCCACCAGTCTTGAAATCATTGAGGAAGTTGTAAGCGATATTCTCGCCGCCGCCACCCACGCTGGCACCATCGATATCGCCATAACGCGGCTGACTTGCAGCCGGATCATGCTCGAAGGAATTGGTATCGGACATGTTCTTGCTCCACGCACGAGCTTCCGTGGTCACAGTGTCCGACACGACCAACTCGGGCAGACCAGCGTTGGCGCGGTAGGCATTCATCTTCTGAACGATGAGGGCCTCGATGATCTTGGCCTGGGTCTCGTAATCGACCTTGGACCAATCAACCCAGTCAAGACCGCGGTCAACGTTGGAATCCGCAGCGGGGGCATCGCCGGCGGAGGGAGCATCGCCGACAGAGGGGTTGGGCTTCTCGGCATCCTGCTTGGCGGCCTCCAGGGCAGCCTGAGCGTCGGCGAGGTCCTTACGAAGCTGAGCCTCACGCTCAGGGTCGGCCTTGTTACCGGCCGAGTTGCCCGCAGCCGCGTCGGCGTACTGGGCGAGCAGCGGGTTGTACTCAGCAGTGATGCGAGCGTCCGCGCCAGTGAGGGACGCGCAGAAGGGATCCTCGGTGGCATGGTTTCCCTCGGCCAGCGAGGGGATCACAACGAGGGATGCCGCGATCGTGGTGGCGGTGAGCACCACCGTGGTGTGAGTGCGGGTGAGTTGGAACGACATTAACTATCGGCCTAACACTATGGAACAGAGACAGGTAAATCTTTCCATGCGGTTTACGAGATTTCAAACTTTTTCGAGTAATTGATTACATGCAATTCTCTGAAATTGCAACGTTTTCTCGGTTTCACAGATTTTGAATATCCCACATGTCGATACCAAAAAGTTATATTAACCGCCTAGTGACTTACCGCTTAGCAAGTTAGATACTGACCTTCTGTACGATTTATACGTAACAACATCTTTGCTGCAACGAGGCAGACGACACTCCCCTGCTCACCTTGCTCAATGACACTCGAAGCCATCAGCGCGCACGTAGGCCCACCTAGCGAAAGCTGGATAACACTGTCCATGAGCTGAGCACAGATGGGTCATGAGCAGCACCAATAGGAGCACTCACCGCTTCGAATCCACCACAGCCCCTCACCCCCACACTCACACGATGCACCCCGCAACGTCAAGACACACTGGCAGCAGCACACACAACAACGGCGAGAGGCAGGTCAACATCGACCAACACCCCACAGACCCCGAAGAAATTCAGAAGCGCAGCGGCGAGCAAGCCAGAGAAAAGAAAACGACCACAAGGCTCTCGGAGCAATAAAAAACCGACACTCACAAGCTGAGTGTCGGTTATTTCGGTGGAGCTAGGGGGATTCGAACCCCCGACCTCTTCCATGCCATGGAAGCGCGCTACCAACTGCGCCATAGCCCCTTTATTTAGTTCGTCACCCCCGGCGACCTGATAAATAATAGCCCTCTTTTCGAGAGGCGCGCAAATCGAAACCAAGTGTCGCTAATCACACCATCATGAAATTGTTGAAATGCTAGGCAAACGAGGCCCCCGGAGGCGTGTTACGCCCCCAGGATATCCTCGCGAGCCCCGATGTTGTGCGATGCCAGGCGCCATCCGGTGCGCGCTGCGCTCTTCGCGGTTGAGACACCAACGGGCACCAGTTCCGACCAGTGGCAGTTATCGACGCCGCGCAGGCCGTTGAAGTCCGCGGGATCGAGCCCCAGCAGGGAGACGATGCCCCGCGCGATAGCGGAGCCGTGCGAGACGATGATGAGAGACTGATCCGACCGGCACGCGGCCGCGGCCTCGAGGACGGCGTCGCGGAATCGCTCCCCCACGATCTCGGAGCGCTCAACCTCGGCACACCCACATTCACCGGTGTCTCGATACTCGGAGTAGGCCTCGGGTTGCTCGCGGGCGATCTCCTCGTAGGTCTTCCCCTCGAAGGTACCGTAGAAGCGCTCCGTGAGCCTCTCATCGCTGACCGGACCCTCACAGGGATAGCCGGCGATGTCGAACACGCGCGCGAGGATACGGGCCGTGTCGAGCGCACGCACCAGCGGAGAGCACACGATGCGTACTCCCCCGTCGTCATAGCTGCGCGAGGTCTCGGCGGCGACCATACCGACCTCGGCGCTCGGTTCGCACAGGCGCGACACGAGCACACCTGCGGCACCGGCTGCCTGGGAGCGTCCCGAGTCATTCAGGGGTTCGTCGATACGCCCCTGAAAGCGGCGCGCCAGGTTGAAGTCCGTCTGGCCGTGGCGCAGCAGGACGATACGCGACGCGCTCACTGCGCGGACTCCGCGCCATGGGTCGCGGCACGCTCAGCTGCGGCTGCGCGGGCCTCCTCCGTATCCACGTCGATGGGCACGGCCGGGCAGTCACCCCACAGGCGCTCGAGCGCGTAGTACTCGCGCTCCTCCTCGGAGAGAACGTGCACGAGCATATCCGAGTAGTCGAGGAGCACCCAGGTGCCCTCCGCGCGCCCCTCGATGTGGGCGGGACGGCGATGCTGCTCGGCCCAGATGCGGTCCATGATGTCCTCGGCGATGGCGCGCACCTGGCGGTCCGTCGGGGCCGAGACAACCACGAAGGCATCCGCCAGGGCGAGTTTGCTGGTCACGTCAACGAGCACCGGGTTGATGCCGCCGCGGTCGTGTGCGGCGCGAGCAACCAGGCTCGCCAGTTCTGCGGTAGCGTCGGGAAGGCTCACGTTTCTCCTTGAGTTAGAACCGGTACAGGCCGTATTTGTTGATGTATTGGACGACGCCGTCGGGCACCAGGTACCAGACCGGTTTGCCCTCTTCGACGCGCGTGCGGCAGTCCGTCGACGAGATCGCCATGGCGGGCACCTCCAGCAGCGACACGGACTCGTGCGGCAGGCCGGGGTCCGACAGGTTATGCCCGGGACGCGTCACGCCGATGAAGTGTGCCTGCTCAAAGAGCTTGTCGGCATCCTTCCACTGCGCGATCTGCGCCAGCGCGTCGGCACCCGTAATGAAGTAGAAATCCGAATCCGGGTACTCGCGCGACAGGTCCGCCAGCGTGTCGATCGTGTACGTCGTGCCCCCGCGGTCGATATCGACGCGCGAGACTGCGAAACGTGGGTTCGAGGCGGTCGCGATGACCGTCATGAGGTAGCGGTGCTCGGCTGAGGTGACACGCCGCCCCGCTTTGAAGGGCTGCATAGCGGCGGGTACGAACACAACCTGGTCGAGTCCGAATACGTCCATGACCTCGGAGGCGGCGACGAGGTGTCCGTGGTGGATCGGATCGAAGGTGCCGCCCATGATGCCGATTGCCCGCCTCCTGCGCAGGGCGCGCGGAGGATGCTGGGGCAGCGCGGGGGCGGCTGTCACGCCCGCGGTGGCCTCCGTGGTCTTTTCGATCGCCTCCCCGTCCGAGGCCGGGCCTGCTTCCTTGTCCTGCGTGCTCACGGGCGGATGGTTCCTTCTCCCTCGTAGATCCAGGTGGTCGTCGTCAGCTCCGTCAGCCCCATGGGGCCGCGCGCGTGGAGCTTCTGAGTGGAGATGCCGACCTCGGCTCCCAGCCCCAGCTGGCCGCCGTCGGTGAAACGCGTCGAGGCGTTGATCGCGATCGCGGCGGCGTCCACCCCGGCGCGGAAAGCGCGAATAGCGGCGACATCGGATGCGACAATGCCCTCGGTGTGGCCGGTCGAGTAGCGGCGGATGTGCTCGGTCGCTTCCTCCACGCTGCCGACGACACGCACCGCGAGGTCCATCGACAAGTACTCGGTCGACCAATCGGCCTCGGTGGCATCCACGATCATGTCGGCGTCGATGGAGGGCTGGTCGTCCACGATGGCGCGAGTGGCACCGTCAGCGTGGATGGTCACGCCCGCGGTCGTCAGGCGAGTGATGGCGGCGACCAGGAAGCGGGCGGCGACGTCGGCGTGAACCAGAAGGGTCTCTGCCGCGTTGCACACGCCCACGCGCTGCGTCTTGGCGTTCATGATGATGGCTTCCGCTGCCTCAAGGTCGGCGGAGGCGTCGACGTACAGGTGGCAGTTGCCGGTGCCCGTCTCGATAACGGGTACGCGTGACTCCTCGACGACGGCGTTGATGAGGCCCGCTCCCCCACGCGGGATGAGTGCGTCAATCGCACCGCGCGCACGCATCATGGCGCGTGCACCCGCGCGACCCCACTGGTCGACAGTCTGGATCGCGTCAGCGGGCAGGCCGACGGAGGTCAGTGCGTCGCAGCACACCTCGATGAGAACCCGGTTCGAGGCCTGGGCTGCACTCCCGCCACGCAAGATGACCGCGTTACCAGCCTTGATCGCCAGGGTCGCGGCGTCGATGGTGACGTTCGGGCGGGCCTCGTAGATGATGCCGACGACGCCGAGGGGCACGCGCTCCTGAGTGACGCGCAGGCCGATGTCAGTGCGGGTTCCTCGCACGACCTGGCCGACCGGGTCGGGCAGGGCAACGATCTCGTGAACGGCGTCAGCGATGGATCGGATGCGGTCCTTTGTCAGGGCAAGGCGGTCGAGGAGGCCCTCGCTCATCTGCTCCGCGCGGCCGCGCGCCACGTCCTCGGCGTTGGCGGTCAGGATCTGGTCGGAGCGCTCGATGAGCGCCGCCGCGATCGCTTCAAGCCCGCGGTTCTTCACCTGGGTCGTCGCGTTTGCGAGCACGCGCGCCGCGTCGCGGGCAGCGTCGGTCACCTGGGAAATATCAGCAGCAGTATCCACTCGCACATCATGTCACACGAGTGCGGGGCGGTCCCTGTCAGTCAGCGCTCAGCGCAGAAAATGCGTCACCTAACACCGCCAGGTCGTCGCGGTGAATTGCTGGCCTGGGATGCTCGTATCCCGCCGCCACCAGCTGCTCCATACCTGCGCCGGCGATCTGGCCCAGTGTGTCCGAGTCGTAGCCGGACACGCCGCGCGCGATGAGTCCGGTCGGGCTGGCAACGTCCACAACGTCCCCGGCCTCGAAATGACCGAGCACCGAGTGCACGCCAGCGACCAACAGAGACTTCTTGCCGACCGTGATCGCCTTCGCAGCTCCCTCGTCGACAATGATCTCGCCGCGAGAGGGTGCCACGTGTGCGATCCACAGGCGACGAGAGGCCGGACGCTGGGCCGACGGTTCGAACCAGGTGCCGACGCGGCGGCCTTCCAGGACGAGCCCCAGGTCGTTTGCGCTGGCCAGCTGCACGCCGATGCCGCTGGCCGTCGCCAGCATCGCGGCCTGCACCTTCGTCGCCATGCCGCCCGTGCCAACGCGAGAACCCGCGCCGGTCACGAGCACACTCATGAGGTCGTCCGCGCTGGCGACGCGTTCGATCAGCTCCGAACCCGGATGATCCGGAGGAGCCGTATACAGGCCGTCAACGTCCGTCAGCAGCACGAGCGCGTCGGCCTTGATCATCTGGGCGATGAGCGCAGCAAGTCGATCATTGTCGCCGAAACGCAGCTCGCGGGTGGTCACCGCGTCGTTCTCGTTGAGGATTGGCACGACGCCGAGGCCGAGGAGCCGCGAGAGGGCCGCGCGCACGTTCGTGTAGTGGTCGCGGCGCATCACGTCGTCCGTGGTCAGCAGCACCTGGGCGGCGTCGAGGTGATGCGCCTGGAAGGCGGCGGTCCACCTCGCCATCAGGAGTCCCTGGCCCATCGCGGCGGCGGCCTGCACGCTCGGCAGGTCCTTCGGCTTGGCTGAAAAACCGAGCGGATCCAGCCCCGCGGCGACAGCGCCCGAGGAGACAATCACGACCTCGCGGTCGCGCCCGCGCCAGCGGGACACGAGGCGAGCGACGGCGTCAATACGGTTCAGGTCCAGACCGCCGTCCTCGCGCGTGAGCGAGGAGGATCCGATCTTGACGACAATGCGAGAAGCCGCAGTCATTCCGCTCATGACTGATCCGATGCATCCGTCCAATGACCGGCCTCACGCTCAGTCCACAGCTGCTCACGGGCCGCGCTCTTGGCATCCATGACCTGGTGGTACACCTCGCGGCGCTCCTTACGGCTCGGGCGGGTGTTCTGGTCTAGGCGCAGGTCGGTGCCGCGAGAACCCAGCAGCTCGGGACCGGTCGTCAGGGTCGGCTCCCAGTCAAAGACGACACCTCCATCCAGGTCGCCGATCACGACGGTGTCGCCAGCGACCGCGCCAGCCTTCATCAGCTCGTCCTCGACGCCAGCGGCGTTCAGGCGATCCGCAAGATACCCCACGGCCTCGTCGTTGGCGAAGTCCGTCTGACGCACCCAACGTTCCGGCTTGTCGCCGCGCACCTGGAAGACGTCCTCGCCGTCCTTGCGGGTCTTGCGCACCGTGATCTCCACGCTGCGGCCCACGGCCTTCGGGCGAATGACGGGACGGGCGACCTCGAGGGCGGGACGCTTCGCGCGCTCCTCCTCGACGATGCCGGCCAGAACAAAAGACAGCTCCTTGAGGCCCTCGTGGGACACGGCGGAAACCTCAAGGACAGGCCACCCGAAAGACTCGAGGTCCGGGCGCGTGATCTCGGCCAGGTCACGGCCATCTGGGATGTCGATCTTATTCAGAACGATGACGCGGGGGCGCTCCATGATCGGCACGTAGCCCTCGACCTGGGTGAGGTCACCCTGGTACGCCTGCAGTTCGGCCTCGATGATGCGCAGATCCTCCACGGGTTCGCGATCAGTCTCGAAAGCGGCCGTGTCCAGCACGTGCACGATAACCGCGCAGCGCTCAATGTGACGCAGGAAATCCAGGCCAAGGCCTCGGCCCTGGGAGGCACCAGGAATAAGGCCGGGAACATCAGCGACCGTGTAACGCGTGTCGCCAGCGGAGACAACGCCGAGGTTCGGAACCAGCGTCGTAAACGGATAGTCGGCAATCTTCGGACGAGCCGAACTCATCGCCGCGATCAACGAGGACTTACCCGCCGACGGGAAACCGACGAGAGCCACATCCGCCACGGACTTCAGCTCCAGGATGACGTCGCGTTCCTCGCCCGGCTCACCCAGGAGCGCGAATCCGGGGGCCTTGCGAGCCTTCGAGGCCAACGCCGCGTTGCCCAGACCGCCGCGACCACCCTCAGCGACCACGAAACGCGCACCAGCGCCCGTCAGGTCGGCCAGCAGCTCGCCCGACATCGACTTCACGACCGTGCCCTCGGGGACCGGCAGGATGATATCCGCACCGGTCTTCCCCTGGCGGAAGTCACCCATGCCCGGCGTTCCGTTGTCTGCGCGGCGGTGCGGGCTGCGGTGGTAGTTCAGCAGCGTGGTCTCCTGCTCACTCACCTCCAGGATGACCGAGCCGCCGTTGCCGCCGTCGCCGCCGTCGGGGCCAGCCAGCGGCTTGAACTTTTCACGCTTAATCGAGGCAACGCCATTACCGCCGTTACCGCCTGCCGCGTGCAGCGTCACGCGATCCACGAAGTCTGCCACTGGTGCTCCTGATGACTGAAATTGAATGTTGAAAAGGGCGCCCGGCAACGCCGGACGCCCTTCATGCGCGCGGTCTCAGGCAGAGACCGGCGAAACGCTGACAACCTTGCGATCACGCTTGCGACCGAACTCGACCGCACCCGCACGCAGGGCGAACAGGGTGTCGTCCTTGCCACGGCCAACGCCGTCGCCAGGGTGGAAGTGGGTGCCGCGCTGACGAACGAGGATCTCACCAGCGTTGACCAGCTGGCCGCCGTAGCGCTTCACGCCGAGGCGCTGCGCGTTGGAGTCGCGGCCGTTACGGGAGGAACCAAGGCCCTTCTTATGTGCCATCAGTTGCTACTTTCTGCTCGTGGGTCCGTCGGATTCAGGCGATCTCGGTGATCTTGACGACCGACATCTTCTGACGGTGTCCCTGGCGCTTGCGGTAGCCCGACTTGTTCTTGTACTTAATGATGGAAATCTTGGGGCCCTTGGCCGAGTCGACAACCTCAGCCTTGACGGAAACCTTGTCCAGCTTGGCTGCGTCAACAGTGATGGCGTCGCCATCCACCAGCATCAGCGGCTGGAGCTCGA
Organism: Pauljensenia sp. 20925_1_25; assembly: GCF_041433955.1. NCBI lineage: Bacteria > Bacillati > Actinomycetota > Actinomycetes > Actinomycetales > Actinomycetaceae > Pauljensenia > Pauljensenia sp. 20925_1_25. The sequence continues at coordinate 9,301 of NZ_JAPWCL010000005.1, forward strand.
TGCTCGAACCGATTTCTTCTGCCAGCTTGTCGACGACGACGACGTCACCGACGGACACCTTTTCCTGCCGGCCGCCAGCCTTGACGATCGCGTAGACCACGTTGGAGCTCATCTCTTCTCGTATTCCTAACCGGAATCTCGCCTCGAAACTGCCGAGGGCTTGTCTGTTTTCACGATTCCGTTGGCGCTTGTTGCGCCGACGATCAAATTTAGCCGATTGACACGCCCGAGTGCAACCCGGCATGGCCACCGGCCAGGTGGAATAGCTGTGCGATTCCACACCTCGAGGCGACGGGAGAACCCACAGGGCCCTCCCGTCGACGCTCATCGATTAGCCCGCATCCACGATTCCCGTGGACACGACGCGGCGGCGACGCTTGGCGCGCGGCTGCTCAGACGCCTCGGGGAGCAGGATGTCGTCGGTCGAGCGCGTCGGCGCGGCGGGCGCGGCGGCCTCGGCACGGGCAGGCAGCTCAATGACGAGGGGGGCTGGTGCAGCGTCGGGTTCAATGACCCCCGAGGACGCGACGGCGCGGCGCTTGCGGGTTTTACGCGGCGCGGGCGCCTGGGCGTCCTGCTCAGCGGCTGCCTCGACGAGCGCGTGAGATGCCGAAGCCTCGGGGGTACGTGCCTCGGCAGGCAGCGTGGGTGACACCTCGGGAGCAGGGGCCGCGGCAGGCTCAGCGGACGAGGCCGTGGCCACCTTGCGGGAGGCGCGACGGCGGGTGGTCGGTGCTTTCTCATGCTGCTCGGGCAGCTGGATATCGGAGGCATCCTTGAGGGGCACCGCGGGCTTATCGAAGGCCTCAACGGGGTCGGGCAGGTCGATGTAGATCGGCAGCTCGGGCACGGGCGTGGTTTCCGCGACGCGGCGACGGCGGCGGGGACGCTTGGTCCCACCGTCCTCGGCGGCCGCCGTGACGGAGGCTGCGGGAACCTCAACCGTCGGCGCGTCGGCCGCAGACTCCTCGTCCGCAGACTCGGACACGGCACCACTGTCCTGAGCAGGCACAGCAGACTCGGCGCTCGCGCCGCGCGGGCGGTGCTTCTTGGCGGGCGTCTTCTCGTGCTCAGCCGATGCCTCGTCACCCTTGTGCACCGATGCCTCGTCATCCTTGCGCGTCGACGCGGCAGCGATCGCGCTCAGCGCTTCCTTGGCGCGCTCATGCTCGGCGTTATCCTCGATGCGGCGCGCCTCGGCCTTCTTCTGCTGCTTTTTCGACGCCTTGGAGGACTTCGCGGAGTTGTCGGCCCCGGAGGTCTCCACCGGGTGGTGGTGAACGATGAAGCCGCGGCCCTCGCAGGCCTCACACGAGGAGGAGAACGCCTCAACGAGGCCCTCGCCCACGCGCTTGCGGGTCATCTGCACCAGGCCCAGCGATGTGATCTCCGTGACCTGGTGGCGCGTACGGTCGCGTCCCAGGCACTCGACCAAGCGACGCAGCACGAGGTCCCGGTTGGATTCCAGCACCATGTCAACGAAGTCGATGATGACGATGCCGCCGATGTCGCGCAGGCGCAGCTGGCGGACGATCTCTTCGGCCGCCTCGAGATTATTGCGAGTAACCGTCTCCTCCAGCGTGCCGCCGGCACCGATGAACTTACCGGTGTTGACATCGATGACGGTCATCGCCTCGGTGCGGTCAATGATGAGGGTGCCTCCCGAGGGCAGCCAGACCTTCCGATCCATACCCTTCGCCAGCTGCTCGTCAATGCGGTGCGCGTGGAAGACATCCTCCGTGCCCACCCACTGCTCGACGCGGTCGGACAGCTCGGGGCTGAGCTCGTCCACGTACTCCTTGACGGTCGCGTAGGTGTCGCGGCCCTCAATGATGAGCTTCGAGAAGTCCTCATTGAAGATGTCGCGCACGACGCGCACGGCCAGCTCGGGTTCGCCGCGCAGCAGCGTCGGGGCGCTCTTCGTGTTGGTGCGCTTCTTCTCGATGTCCTCCCACTGACGGGTCAGGCGAGCGACGTCGTCGCGGATCTGTTCCTCCGTCGCGCCTTCGGCGGCGGTGCGCACGATGACACCCGAACCCGAGGGCACGACGGCCTTGAGGATCTTCTTCAGGCGAGCACGCTCCTTATCCGGGAGCTTGCGGGAAATACCCATCATGGAGCCGCCAGGAATCAGGACCAGGTAGCGGCCAGCCAACGTAATCTGCGAAGTCAGGCGCGCACCCTTGTGTCCGATCGGATCCTTCGTCACCTGGACAAGGACGGGGTCACCAGACTTGAGCGCGGACTCGATGCGGCGGGGCTTACCCTCCAAGCCGACGGCGTCCCAGTTCACCTCGCCGGCGTACAAGACGGCGTTACGTCCGCGGCCCACGTCGACGAACGCGGCCTCCATCGAGGGCAGCACGTTCTGGACGCGACCCAGGTAGATATTGCCGACCATCGAGGACTGCGTGCGGCGGGCGACGTAATGCTCGACGAGCAGACCGTCTTCGAGGATCGCAATCTGATCGAGGCCATCCTGGTCTCGGATGACCATCGTGCGCTCGACGGACTCGCGGCGCGCCAGGAACTCAGACTCAGAGATCGAGTGGCGGCGGCGCCCCTCTCGACGTCCTTCGCGGCGGCGCATCTTCTTGGCCTCCAGGCGCGTGGACCCCTTGAGGGCCTGCACCTGGTCCGCGGGATCGCCGCCCTCGTCGGAGGAGGCGGTGCTGCGCGCGCGACGACGACGGCGACGACGGCTCGAGGACTCTTCCTCGTCGCCGCCCTCGGGTTCGCCGGAGGGCGCATCGGTCTGCTCAGCGCTGTCCTCGGTCGCAGCCGAGGCCTCGTCCGCCTTCTTGGAGCGGCGGCGACGGCGGGCCTTGGGTTCCGAGGGAGTCTCCTCGGTATCCGTGCTCGGCGTGCTGTCCTCGTCGGGGGCCGAGGCCTCGTCGACGGACTTCTTGGAACGACGGCGACGCTTGCGTGCCGTCTCCTCCTGCGAGGCACCGGCCTCGTCGTCGGAGGAAGCGCGGCGACGCTTCGGCTTCGTCTCAGGTTCCTCAAAGGCGGCAGGCGAGGCCACCTCGGGCGCGGCCTGGAAGACGGGTGCTTGGAAGAGTAGCGACGCGGCGGGAGCCACGGGCGCGTTTGATTCGGTTGTCACGATTCTCCAATGGTGGGGCGCGCGCCCCATGCCGAGACGCGCCCGTTGTATCGCCCGCGAGGGGGCGGAAACTTAGTGGAGCGCTGGTGCGCAGGTGCCGGCGGCTCGTCGATAGGGTCATCGCTCGGCTCTCGTCGCGGGGGCATGCCCGCGACATCCATTCGCCTCAATTGTCGCACAACACGGACCTCCATCAACTGATGGGAGACACGTTCAACCTCACACACCAACAACCGCAGGGAACAATCCCTCCAAAACAATCGGACACATATGTCACAAAACCGTCACATAACCGGCATTTCAGGCGTTCCACCTCTGTCTTTTGAGCTACATTAAAACCAGCCCGTGACGTAGGTCCTACGACCTTCGCTGCGGGGCATACTCGATCCCCGATCCCTACACGGGAAGGTCCCATCATGACCCTCGCGCAAACAGCGCTCGACGCGGTCACGGTCGGACGGTGGCAGTTCGGTATCACGACCGTCTACCACTTCGTCCTCGTACCGCTGACGATCGGCCTGTCCCTGCTGGTCGCGATCATGCAGACCGCATGGCACCGCACCGGCAAGGAGTACTGGCTGCAAGCTACCCGCTTCTTCGGCAAGCTCCTTCTTATTAACTTCGCTCTCGGCGTCGCCACTGGCATTGTCCAGGAGTTCCAGTTCGGCATGAACTGGTCCGAGTACTCCCGCTTCGTCGGTGACATTTTCGGCGCTCCCCTGGCCGTCGAGGCCCTCCTGGCCTTCTTCCTCGAGTCCACCTTCCTGGGCTTGTGGATCTTCGGCTGGGGCCGCCTGTCCAAGGGCATCCACCTGGCGACCATTTGGTGCGTCGCTATCGGCACGATGCTCTCCGCCGCCTGGATCCTCGCAGCCAACGCATGGATGCAGCACCCCGTGGGCGCCCGCTTCAACCCCGAGACGGGCCGCGCCGAGCTCGATGGTGTCGGCGGCTTCCTGAAGCTCATCACTTCCGGCGTCTACCTGTCCGAGTACTCCCACGTCATCACCTCCGCGTGGCTGGTCGCCGGCTCCTTCGTGGCTGGCATCGCTATCTGGTGGATGGTCCGCGCGTCCCGCGAGGGCAGTGACGAGGCCGTGGCTCAGGCACGCGACGTGTGGCGTCCCATCGCCCGCTTCGGCTTGATCGTCGTCCTCATCGGCGGCCTCGGCACCGCCCTGAGCGGCCACGTCCAGGGCCAGGAGATGGTTAAAGTGCAACCCATGAAGATGGCTGCCGCCGAAGGCATCTGCGTGGACACCGACGGCGCCGCCTTCACGGTCGCGCAGTTCGGCTCCTGCCCGCTGGGTACCGACGGCACTCAGCCGACCCAGTTCATCAAGGTTCCCGGCGTCGCCTCCTTCATGTCACATAACTCCTTCACCGCCACCTCCGAGGGTGTCGCGGACGTCCAGGAGCGCATGGTGACGCTGCTCAACTCGGATCCGAATTTCACCGCCAAGTACGGTGATGCCTCACAGTTCGACTTCCGTCCCCCGCAGATGGTGGCCTTCTGGTCCTTCCGATTCATGATCGGCCTGGGCATGGTGGCCTTCCTGCTGGCTGCCTGGGGCCTGTGGGCCACCCGCGGCGGCAAGGCCTCCTCCAACAAGTTGCTGAGCCTCCTCGCCCTCGTCAACCTCCCCCTGCCCTTCCTGGCAGCTTCCTTCGGCTGGATCTTCACAGAGATGGGTCGTCAGCCGTGGGTTGTCGTTCCGAACCTGGATGCCCTGTCCATGGGTTCCGACCTCGGATCGGTCAACATGCTGACGGAAATCGGCGTCTCCCCTAACGTCCCCGCAGGACAGGTGCTGGTGACGCTGATCCTCTTCACCCTCCTGTACGGCGTGCTGGGCGTCATGTGGTTCGTCCTCATGAAGCGCTACGCGCTCGAGGGCATCCACTCCTCCAAGGCCGACAAGGCCGCGGATGAGGCTCCGACCGACCTGTCCTTCGGATACTGAGAAAGGAACAACGATCATGACTCTGTCAATCCTGTGGTTCATTCTCGTCGCCGTTCTGTGGACGGTCTACCTGATCCTCGAGGGCTTCGACTTCGGCGTCGGTATGCTCCTCCCCTTCGTTGCCAAGGGTGACCGTGAGCGCACTCAGGCAGTGCGCACCATCGGCCCCCACTGGGACGGTAACGAGGTCTGGCTGCTCACTGCGGGCGGCGCAACCTTCGCCGCGTTCCCCGAGTGGTACGCGACCATGTTCTCGGGCATGTACCTGGCCCTCTTCCTCGTCCTGACGGCCCTGATTGTGCGCGTCATGGCACTCGAGTGGCGCTCGAAGGTCGCCACCGAGAAGTGGCGCTTCACCTGGGACTGGGCGCACACGATCTCCGCGTGGCTCGTCCCGCTGCTGTTGGGTGTGGCCTTCGCGAACTTCGTGCAGGGCATGAAGATTGAGGTCATCGACGTCGCTACCGGCACCGTCGTTGACCCGACGCTGGTTGACCAGTCGCTGTCCAGCGCCACCCACCAGCTCACCGGCGGCTTCTTCTCGCTGCTGACCCCGTTCACGATCCTGGGCGGCCTGGCCGTCCTGGCCGTCTGCCTGGCTCACGGTGCCCAGTTCCTGGCGCTGAAGACCACGGGTGACGTGCGCGACCGCGCCAACGCGATTGCCGCTCCGGCTTCTATCGCCGCGACCGTGCTCGCCGCCGCTTGGCTGATGTGGGGCCAGTTCTCCTACACGACGAATGTCCTGGCGTGGATCCCGCTCGTGGTGGCCGCCCTGGCGATCATCGCCTCGACCGTCCTGTCGCAGGCGACGCTGCGCCGTGAGGGCCTGTCCTTCGTGGCCTCCTCCGTGGCGATTGCCGGCACGGTGGCGTGGGTCTTCGCTTCGATGGCTCCCGCCGTCCAGAAGTCCTCGATCAACCCGGCGTACTCGCTGACGATCGATCAGGCTTCGTCGACGACCGCGACGCTCACCGTCATGACGATCGTGACCGTCTGCCTGCTCCCCATCGTCCTGGCGTACGTCATCTGGTCCTACTGGACCTTCCGTTCCCGCGTGGGCACGGAGGACGTCACCACCAAGACGGGTCTCCTCATGAAGAAGATCCGCCTGGGCGAGAACTTCCTCGCCGGCTGATTCATCCGGCTCACTGCGCCCGGTCCTTCGATGAGGGGCCGGGCGCAGTCGTATGCGCAACACAGACGAGGCCGGGGACTTTCGACCCATGACGTGGCCTTTTGGGGCACAATAGTACCCGTGCGTCCCTTTGATCCCCGCTTGTTGCGTTACGCCCGTTCGGCCCGCGTTCCCATCGCCCTGACCGCCTTGCTGGGCACCATCACGGCGCTGTTGGTGTTGGCCCAGGCGTTGCTCATTTCCGCGGCTTTGTCTCCCATCGTCTCGGGAACGGCGACGCTGGGAGACGTTATTCCTTTCATCGTGGGCATCGCTGCTGTCTTCGCCTGCCGCGCCGTGATCGTGGCGGCGCGCGAAGCCATCGCTGCGCGAGCCGCCACCGAGGCCGTGACCGAGCTGCGCGGGCGCGTCATCGATGCCGCCATCGCGCTGGGTCCGCGCTGGCGAGCCATGAACGGAGCCGAGACCGCGACGCTGCTGTCGACCGGCCTGGAGGATCTGCGCCCCTACTTCGTTTCCTTCCTGCCCCAGCTGGTCCTCGTCTCGACGGTGACACCCGCCGCTCTGGGCGTGATCCTTCTCCTCGACTTCTGGTCGGCTCTCATCGCTCTCCTGGTCGTCCCCCTCATCCCGATCTTCATGATCCTCATCGGTCGATTCACGCAGGCCGCCTCCCAAGACAAACTGGATTCCATGAAGCGCCTGACCGCCCAGCTCCTGGACCTCATGTCGGGCCTGCCAACGCTGCGAGCCCTCGGTCGTGAGAAGGGTCCGCGCGCCCACCTGCGCACACTCGGCGATGCGAACACACAAGCAACCATGTCGACCCTGCGCGTCGCTTTCCTTTCCGGTGGTGTCCTGGAGTTCCTGACGACCTTGTCGGTGGCCCTCGTGGCTGTCGAAGTTGGCATGCGCCTCGTGTTTGGCAATATTTCTCTCTTCCATGGCTTAGCCGTCATCATGCTGGCCCCCGAAGTCTTCGAACCCCTGCGTCAGGTCGGCGCTCAGTTCCACGCGTCGGCCAACGGCGTGACTGCCTCGCGAGCGGCCTTCGACATCATCGAGGCGGCCGACGATGTGGCGCACCCCGGCTCCATGCTCTGTCCGGATATGAACAGCACTGACATCGTCATCGACGGTGTCGGCGTGCGTGCACGGGGAGCCTGGGGTCCTGCTCCCACCGACGGGGTCATTCGCCCCGGCACGGTCACGGCCTTCGCGGGTCCCTCGGGTGCCGGCAAGTCGACGCTCGTCGCCTGCCTCCTGGCCGACATCACGCCCGACGTCGGCCAGATCCGCCTGCGCGCCCAGACCTCGTCCGAGGAAGGTCTCCCTCTGGCTGACGTGGATCCCGATTCCTGGCGCTCCACGCTCTCGTGGGTCCCCCAGTCTCCCACGCTGGTTCCGGGATCGATTCTGGACAACATGGGTGGCCTGCCTCTGGCTGACCTAGAGCAGGCAGCCCAGGCGACCGGCTTTGATGCGGTCCTGGACACCACCCCCGACGGCTGGAACAGCGTGATTGGCGTCGGCGGCGTCGGCCTGTCCGTCGGTCAGCGCCAGCGCCTGGCGCTCACCCGCGCCCTCGCCGCCCACTCACAGATCGTCATCCTGGACGAGCCGACCGCCCACCTGGACGCCGTCAGTGAAAAGACCGTCGTGCGCGCCATCACCACCATGCGCGACGAAGGTCGCACGGTCATCGTCATCGCCCACCGCAATGCCATCATCGAGGTCGCCGACGCAATCATCGACGTCGTGTCCGCCGACGAGGAGGCACTGGTATGAGGCTCTTTCTGACCCGCTCCGAATCCGCCGCGCTGCGCCGGTGCATCTCCATGCTAAACGTGTCGCGCTCGGGCTTCGCATTGGCCCTTCTGCTGGGTATCACCGCTCTCGGCTCGGCCATCGCCCTGGGCGGCACAGCCGCGTGGCTCATCGCGCGCGCCTCCCAGCAGCCGCCCGTCCTCTACTTGACGGTCGCGGCCACATCCGTGCGTCTCTTCGGTGTCTCGCGCGCACTCGCACGCTACCTGTCGCGCCTGGCCTCACACAAGGTCGCGTTGGCGGGCATGGATGCGCTGCGCGGCAACCTCTACGACCGTCTGTGCGAGGAACCCGCCGCATCCCTGACGAGCCTGCGCCGCGGCGATCTCATGACCCGAGCTGGCTCTGACGTCGACGAGGTCGGCAACGTCGTGGTCAAGACACTGCTGCCCTCCCTCGTCGCCCTCGTCGTTGGCGTGGGAACGGTTGGTGTCATCTCCCTCATTTCGTCGGCAGCCGGGCTGGTCCTCGCGATCACCCTCATCGTCTCCGGCATCATTGCGCCCGCACTCATCGCGCGCTCAGTGCGTCTGGCGGAAACTCAGGGGGCGGACGCACGCGCCGACATCGCAGCTACGACCCTCGCTATGCTCGAGGGAGCCACCGAGCTTTCCCTCGCAGGCACACTCCCCCACGCGCGTGCTTCCCTTGACGAGGCCGAGGCCATCTTGGCGAATGCGATCACCCGCTCGGCGAAGCTGTCAGCCCTGGCACGTGCCCTCGACGTGTGCGCGATGGGTGCAGCCGTCATCGGCGCACTCCTCATTGGCATCCCACAGACCACGTCGGGCGTCCTGGCCCAGGTGTTCCTGGCCGTCATCGTCCTCGTTCCCCTGTCTTCCTTCGAGGGCACCGCCGAGCTGGCCCCCGCCGCCGCGCAACTGGTTCGCAGTGCGCAGGCAGCCGAACGAATCTGCGCGCTCTTGAGCGAGGAGGAACCCACCCCGACCCACGAGATTCCACAGGGTGAGTCCGTCATCGAAGCGCGCGACCTGGCGATTGGCTGGCCGGGCGGCCCCACCCTGGCCACCGGAATCTCGTTCACACTGCGCCCCGGATCCTCCCTGGCCATCGTCGGAGCGTCCGGCATCGGCAAGACCACGCTGCTGGCAACCCTCACCGGCGTCATCCCTCCCAAGTCGGGCCAGGCACTCATTAACGGCGTTCCCGCCTGGGGAGCGGAGCGCCACCAGGTTGCCGCCCACATCACGATGACAGCCGAAGACGCCCACGTCTTCGCCACGACCATCTTTGAGAACCTGCGCGTCGCGCGCGCTTCCCTGACCCGCGACGAGGCCACCGACCTCCTCGCTCGCGCCGGCCTGAAAGAATGGATTGCTTCCCTGCCCGAGGGGATCGACACCCTCGTCGGCTCAGGTGGCACCACTGTTTCCGGCGGCGAGCGACGCCGCCTTCTCATGGCCCGGGCACTGGCCGCCCCCGCCCCCATTATGGCGATCGACGAGGCTTCGGAACATCTCGACGCGGCCACCGCCGACACACTCATGGATACGCTCCTGGCCCCCTCGCCGACACGCGCGACGCTGGTCGTCACGCACCGGCTCAGCGCTCTCGATCAAGCCGACCACGTCCTCGTGCTCGCGGCGACGCAGCCCGGAGCGTGCGCACACGTCGCCGCCCAGGGGACCCACAGTGATGTCCTTCGTGCCCTCCCCACTTACCGATGGGCCCTCGATCAGGAGGAACAATGAGTCCCGATCACACCGATTTCACCCTGCTCAAGGCCGCGCTGGACCTGACCAGCTCGCTGGACCTCAAGGCAGGCTTGCAGAACTTCGTGAACCAGGCCTGCGCACTGACGTCCTCGCCGCACGCGACGCTCGCCGTGCTCGACACCTGGGGTGCAACAACCATGCAGCTCGAGCACCACGATTCCCGCCCGGTTCCCGCGGTTCCCGACGCACTGACGACGGCTATCCCCGTGGCTAGCCCACTCCTCGTCAACTCCCCTGCGGACGCGCCCGATCTAAACCTGCCCGCGGATGCTCCGCCGTTCCTGGGCGTGTCGGTCCTGGTGCACGAACAGGTCTATGGGCGCCTCTACCTCACGGGTAAGCCCGGCGGCTATACGCACGAGGACGCAGCCGTCGTCGAAGCTTTGGCACCCGCCGCCGGCATCGCGGTCGAAAACGCGCACCTATACGCGGATTCGAAGCGCACCGCCCGATGGATCAGTGCCTCGCAGTCCCTCACGACAACGATGCTCGAGGGGGCCGACGAGGAGGAAGCCCTCGAGCTCATCGCCAAGACCGTGCGCGAGGTCTCGCACGCCGACACGGCGATCATCGTTCTACAGTCCGTGGGCGACACATGGGCCGCCGAGATCACCGACGGCAAGAACGCCTCCGCACTGCTGGGCCTGACCTTCCCACCCGAGGGCCGCGCGATGAGCGTCCTGCACGAGGGAACGGGCATGATCGTGGACTCAATGTCGCGCGCCCAGACCCTGCGAGTCCCCCAGCTGGCAGCCTTTGGCTCCGCGCTCTACGCTCCCCTGCGCTCGCGCGGCGTCTCCTCCGGCGTGCTCATCCTCCTGCGACAGATCGGGGCTCCCGAGTTCGATGCCTCCGAGCTCTCCCTCGCCGAATCGCTGGCCTCCCAGGCGACGCTGGCCCTCGAGCTGGCCTCCGCGCGCCACGCCCAGGACGTGGCTGCCCTGCTCGACGAGCGTGATCGCATCGGGCGCGATCTGCACGATTTCGCGATCCAGCAGCTCTTCGCGACCGGTATGGCCCTGGACGCCGCCAAGCAGAAGGTCGCTCAGGGACAGGCTGATCCCGTGGCCATCGAGTCCCTCATCGACGACTCGCTGGCGTCCATCGACGAGGCCGTGCGCCAGATCCGCACGATCGTGCACAACCTGCGCGAGCGGGATAAGGCCGTCGGCCTGGTCGAGCGCATCCGCCGCGAGTCCTCCCTGACGCGTTCAGCGCTGGGGTTTGCGCCCTCGTTGCTCATTACGCTCGACGGCGAGGCGATCAACTCTGACCTGGACAATGAACTGGTCGTCATCGACGAGTTCGATGGCCGCGTCGACCCCGATCTATCCGACGACGTCGTCGCCATCGTGCGCGAGGGCCTGTCCAACATTGCCCGCCATGCCCACGCGACGGCAGCGACCGTCAACGTCGATGTATCCGGGCAGGGCAAGTGCGGCCGCGTGCGCATCCTCATCACCGACGACGGCCGGGGCATCGATCCGAATCGCACGCGCAACTCAGGCATAGCGAACATGACCGAGCGTGCCCGTCGCCACCGAGGTAGCTTCGACGCGGGACCCGGCGAGGGCGGGGTTGGCACGGTGCTACGTTGGATCGCGCCCTTGGAGTAGAGCGTTCGTCGCCGCCGCGTAGAACTGGGTACCGTCAGCGGCCAGCGTCGTTTCCAGCGAGTACGAGGCATCGGGGTCCCTCGATCATCGTGGCCTCCGTCCCGTCCTTAGGCATGCGGTACCACTGGATGGTGGCGAGCGTGCGACCGGAGGCGACGACCATGAAGGCGGCGACCTCTCCCTCGGTCGTAGATATCGAGGCGGGGCCTGGGTTCAGTTACGCCACGCGGCTGCCCTCTGCCCAGCCACCCACGCAGCCACCTGCGTGCGTCGCTGCAAACCCATCTTCGACAGAAGAGAGGTGATGTGATTCTTCACGGTCTTTTCCGCGACGCCGAGCTTCTCTCCGATCTCGCGGTTGGACAGGCCATCGCCGATAAGGTCCAGAACCTTGCGTTCTGACGGCGTCAGGTCGGCGGTCGGGTCCTCGTGATCGACGCGGCGGCGTGTCAGTGTGCGCTCGTCGAGCAGGACGCGGCCGTCCGCGACCGCCTTGATGACGTCGGTGATCTCAGCGCCGCGCACGGTCTTGAGGATGTACGCGCGTGCTCCCGCCTCCAGGGACTCAGCCAAGGCCTCGTCGTCGTCAAAGGAAGTCAGGACGACGGGGAGGATCTGCGGGTGGGAGGCGCGCAGACTGTTCATAATGTCGATGCCGGTGCCGTCGGGCAACTGCAGGTCGACGAGGATGACGTCGGGGCGCACGAGGTCGGCGCGACGCACCGCGTCTGCGACCGAACCGGCCTCAGCGACGACCTCCAAAGACTCGTCGCGGTCGACGATTTCGGCAATACCGCGCCGGACGATCTCATGATCGTCGACGATCATAACGCGCGTGCGCGCGGAAGTATTTTCACTCACGAGTTCATACTAACTGTTAGGAGGGCGGGTGCCCTCGGGTACCTATTCTTCTTCCGGGGACAGCCGATTCATCGCGTCCTGCGCGGCCGCATTCTCCGCGTGCTTCTTCGACGAGGCCTGCCCCGATCCCACCGCGTCGGAGCGCTCGGCGACAAAGGCATGGGCGGTAAACACACGCTGATGATCGGGCCCCTCGCCCTCCACCGCATAAGTGACTTCGCCCAGACCCTCAGACTGTGAGTACTCCACGAGAAGGGTCTTCCAGTCCTGGTGATGACCGCGCGAGGGAGCGTCCACCAGTAGGAAACGCAGGCGCTCGAGGACGACTCGACGCGCCTCCTCCAATCCGCTGGTCAGGTAGGTCGCGCCGATGAGCGCCTCGAAGGTGTCAGACAGGATCGAGTCCTTCTCGCGTCCCCCATGCATGGATTCGCCCTTGCCCAGGAACACGAAGTCGCCCAAGCCGATGCGGCGGGCGGCCGCCGCGAGGGGCTGCTGGGAGACGGTAGCCGCACGCATGCGCGACAGGTCCGACTCGGCCACGTCCGGATACTGCTCGTAGAGCTTCTGCGCAATGATGATCGAGAGCACCGAGTCACCCAGGAATTCCAGGCGTTCATTGTTCGCGATTCCTCCGGCCTCGTTCGCGTAGGAGCGGTGCACGAGCGCGAGCTGCAACAAGGGAGCATCGATGCGCGTGCCCCACGCCTCCACGAGCGCGTCGGTGTCGGTGCGCGGCGGGACGGGAAGGTGCTTTGAGCGGGCCATCAGGATCGCCCCGGCTCGGTGTGCTCGTCCAGCAGGGACGCCAGGGAGGCCAGACGCGGATCGACGACAAAGTGTTCGTGATCGGCGGGCAGGTCAGCCCACTTGTCTCCGCACACGTCGCATAGGCCCGCGCAGTCGGGGCTGCACAGGGGAAGCGGGTCGACGAGGGTAATGATGGCATCGCGCAGCTGCGTGTCGATGTTGATCGTGTCGCGTTCACCGATCACAAAAAGATCGTCGGCTTCCTCGTCCTCCTCGTCGGAGGACGTCAAGGCGGGAGCACCGGGTTCGAAGTAGACCTCCGCACTGGACACGTCGTGGTGGTCGCGCACCTCGTCGAGGCAGCGCACGCACTCCCCCACCAGGTCCACGGACGTCGCGATCTGAACAAGGACGCCGTCCTCGACGCTGGTCAGGTCAACGGACACGTCCAGGGGCGTGCCTGGGGCAACCGCCATGGAGGGGGTGCCCAGGTCGTCTGGGGCGCTCCACACGATGTCTTCGTGGAGCGCGGATCCCAGCGCGCGCGGTAGGCGCGCCAGGGAGAGGGTCAAGGTCTTGTCATTCATCACTCAGGTCCACATCGGTGACGTCGACGCCGCGGCGTTCAGCGATCGCTCGGCGACCGGCCTCAGTGCGGCGTGACACGTCGGAAATAAGGCGCGCGAGTTCGTCAAGGGAGGTGGCGACGTAGTCGTCGGCACCCTCGCGCAGCTGGGTCGCCGAACGCTTGGCTTCGGAGACGATTTCGCGGGCGCGGTCTTCGGCCATGCGCACGATGTTCTCGGTGGAGACGATGCGATCGGCCTGCGCGTTCGCGTCGGCAATGGTGGCTTCGGCGTCAGCGCGCGCCTGGGAGATCAGGGCGGTAGCCTCGGCGTCGGCACGTGCGCGCGTGCGCTCAGCCTCTTCTTCGGCGTCAGAGCGGATCTGGGCGGCACGCTCGTTGGCCTGGTCGAGGGTGGAGGAGGCACGCGAGTTGGCCTCGGCGATGCGCGTCTCAGCGGCGGAATCGGCACGTCCCAGGACGGCGTCCGCGTCGGCGACGACGGCGTCAGCGGCGACGAGGTCCTCGGGCAGGGCTTCGCGCGCCTGATCCAGCAGGTCGAGGATTTCGGCCTTGTTGATCATGATGGAAGCGGACAGGGGAACTGAGCGGGAGGACTCGACGAGGTCTTCGATCTGGTCGAGGGCAGCGATCACGGTGGAGGGGCCGTAGACGGTCTCCTCGTTCCACTCGTCCTGGTTCTTGTCTGCGTGTACGTCAGCCATGAATCCCTCCTGCGTTCCACCGGGCATACTTCACTGTCTATTGTCCGTCAAATAGCGCACAATCGCTGGTGGGACATACCGTGACACATCTTTTTCGAGGCTGAGAAGTTCGCGCACGGCGCTCGACGACACATGCCCGAGCCCGGGCCGCGTGGGAATCCACCACGTGTCAATGCCTCCGACTTCAAGGTTGAGGGCGGCCTGCGGCGCTTCAAAATCCGCGTCCTGCGAGCCGCGAACGCCCTTGACGATGAGGGTTGCACCCAGGCGGGAGGCTTCGTCCATGGTGGCACCTGCGAGAAGGGTGACCTCCACGCCCGGCAGGTACGCGGTCGCCTCCCGGACTAGGTCGACGCGGTCCTCGGGCGCGATGAGTCCACGTTTGGCGGGGTTGATTCCCACTCCAATAATGAGGCGATCAGCGACAGCGGCGGCGCGCTCGGCCACGTCGAGGTGACCGAGGGTGAAGGGGTCGAAGGAGCCGGGGAAAAGAGCGATCACTGGGCGTTCCCGTCGTTCATCGACGAGGCCGGGGTGCCGTCGGATTCGTCAGTATCCTCGAGTTTCGCCTCGGGTAGGGGCGGACCCGCGAAGTAGGCGACCGTCTCTCCCCAGGCGCGCGCGTCTTCGAGGATCAGGAATGTCGGCCAGGTGGGGGCGGGCGCGCGCGTGGAGCGTTCGACGACGACGAGAGCGTCGGGTCCAATCCACGGGGCGAGGCCCTCCAGGACGGCGGTCATGTCGACCTCGGCGATATCGTAGGGCGGATCGATGAACACCAGGTCGACCTCGCCACTCAGGACCTGGCCGCTGCGCGCGGCCAGGTAGGCGCGAGCGTCAGCGGTCACGACGCGGGCATTCAGACCGGTCGAACGCACGTTGGACGTGGCGACGCGGGCGGCTCCGGATGCTTTCTCAACGAGCGTCGCGGTCGCGGCACCACGGGAGAGCGCTTCAAGGCCGAGGGCCCCGGTGCCGGCGTAGAGGTCGAGCACGACCGCCCCTTCCAGGACGTTCATGTGATCCAGGCGCGAAAAGAGAGCCTCGCGCACTCGTTCGGACGTGGGGCGCGTGCCCGACTTGGGTACGGCGAGGGTCCTGCCTTTGGCGCTACCTGCGACGATTCTGGTCATGCCTCTACCCTACCGGCCTGTACCTAGGAGCGTTGCATCCATTCGAGCTGACCATCGGACGCCTGACGCAGGGCGCGCGCCAGGTTGGGGTGAGAGCGCAGCGTCGGATCCTCGGCCAGCAGAGCCTCGGCCTCGTCCTTCGCGGCTCGGATGAGGGCCTCGTCGCGGCGCACCGACAAGAATCGAAGGTGTGTCGCAGTCCCCGACTGCCCGGCCCCGAGTACATCGCCTTCCTTGCGCAGGCGCAGGTCGGCCTCGGCCAGCTCAAAGCCGTCAGTCGTGCCTGCGAACGCCTGAAGGCGCGCCCTGCCCGCATCCGTCAGCTCGTGACGGTGCATCGCAATGCACAGGGAGGGCAGGGAGGAACGCCCGACGCGCCCGCGCAGCTGATGCAGCTGAGCCAAGCCAAATTGCTGGGCATCGAGGATCACCATGAGGGTCGCCTCGGACACATCCACCCCGACCTCGATGACGGTCGTGGCCACCAGGAGCGGGGCACGACCGGCGGAAAAGTCCTCCATGATCTGCGCCTTGAGCGCGGAAGGGGTGCGCCCCGTCAGCTCATGAATGGCAACGCCCGCAAGCGCGGGGTGGGAACGCAGGTAGGCGGCGACCTGCTCAACCGATGCTAGCGGCCGCGTTCCTTCCTCCTCGGCATCGGCGACCTCATCGGAGGCGTCGATGCGCGGGCATACGACGTAGACGCGCCGCCCCTGGGCGATTTCTTCGGCAGCGCGCGCCCAGGTGCGCTCCACCCAGGCGGCGTTGGCCGCATCCGCGAGATAGGTGGCCACGGGGGCGCGCCCAGCAGGCATGCCCCCCATGCGGGTCTCGTCGAGGTCCCCGAAAACGGTCATCGCGATCGTGCGCGGGATGGGCGTGGCCGTCATGACCAGCTCGTGGACGCCGCGTCCGTCCTCGCGTGCTCCTCGCAGGACGGCGCGCTGCTCGACACCGAAACGGTGCTGCTCGTCAACGACAACTAGGGCAAGGTCAGCAAAGCGCACGGATTCCTGGAAGAGCGCGTGCGTGCCCACGACAATGAGGGGCGCAGACGAGGCCATGGCCTGGGCGATTTCTCGGCGCGCGGCGGGGGTTGTCGACCCGGTGAGCAGGCGCACGTCGGGCGCGTCGTCGCCGAGGGGCGCGAGCAAAGCCCGCAGGGATGCGGTGTGCTGCTCGGCGAGCACCTCGGTGGGTGCGACGAAGGCCCCCTGGTGGCCTGCGGCGACGACCTGCAAGAAGGCGATGAGTGCGACCACCGTCTTGCCGGAACCCACGTCTCCTTGCAAGAGACGTTGCATCGGGACCTCGTCCGCCAGGTCCGCCCCGATCTGGTCGACCGCACCCCGCTGAGCATCCGTCAGCGTGAAGGGCAGGCCTTGGATAAAACGGTCAACAAGCGGCACGTCAGCGGGCGAGGCCAGGGCCGGGATCGAGCGCGCACCCCGACGCTGGGCGGCCAGTCCCACCTGAAGAACAAAGGCCTCTGTAAACGCCAGCGCTCGGCGTGCCTGCTGGTAGTCCTCGTCCGACTCCGGTTGATGCAGCCGGCGCAGGCACTGAGCGTAGGTGCCGATGCGCTGGCGCTCGCGGATCGCGGCGGGCACCGTGTCGGACACGTCGGAATCGTCGAGGTGGTCGAGCACCATGCCGACAGCACGAGCAATCGCCCATGAGGTCAGTGTGCCGGTCACGGGATAGATCGGGATGGGACGGGATGCGATGCGCTCGATGTCTTCCCCGTCAACGCCCTCAAAAGACGGGTGTGTGAGCTGGAGCTTGCCGCGGTAGGCACCGACCTTGCCCGCGAAGAGGAAAGACTGGCCCGGTACAAGGAGGCGCTCGATGGGGGCTAGCTTGAATTGACTCTTCGCGAAAAACGTCGCCGACAGATACTGGACGCCGTCGGTGAGGCTCACCTCCAGGCGTACTCCTGAGCCGCTTCTGTTGGCGACCAGGTGCGCTCCGGCGACTTCAGCGAGGATCGTCACATCCTCGCCCTCACGCAGGGAGGACAGGGGGGTGAGCCTACCCCAGTGGTAGTAGCGACGCGGCGCGACCATGAGCAGGTCGCCGACCGTGACGATGTCAGCGTTGTGAAGGGCCTTTGCGATTTTCTTGGGCAGTCGTAGCGACAGCGGGACATCCAGTGCACTCACAGGGTGCACCCCACCAGGCTCGGCCCCGCCTGCCCACCATCCCATGTCTCCAGGTCGATCAAGATACCGGGGACACGCGTCGCAAGCAGCTGACGCACGGTCGCCAACGTGTAGGGACCGTCGTCCTCCCGCGAAATCAAGAGGCGCCACACGCACGGTCGCTCTTGCGTGACCTCCGCCAAGGCCTCGGCGATGCCAGCGGGATCCCCGTCACGAGGCAGGGGCGCGCTAGCGCTCGTCATCAGTGCTTCATGCGCACTGTCGCGCAGGATCCGGGCGAGGGTCGGTGCTGACTCCACCCCACCCGGCTGGGGCACGAACAACGGTGCACAGGCGCGAGCCACGGCCAGCACTCCCAGGTCGTCGCGGCTATCCGCCCGCAGGATCGCAGGCACACCCGGTACCACTGAGGGCAAGAGCGAGGCCACAGTACCTACCAGGGCGGCGCTGGCATCATCGCAGGGGGCCACGAGTGTCACGCCCGTGCGTGAGACCGCGGCCGACACGATCCCCGCCGCATCAACCGCACTCGGTTCCAGGAAGACGACCGCGCCAGCGCGCGCCAGGTCTTCGACGAGGCCGGGAGCGCGCGTGCAGGCGATGACGCGGGCACGCTCGACCCGACGCATCGGACGACGCTGGAGCAGACGCACCCCACGGTGCGTCAGGCCTTCGTCCGCCAGTTCGTCGATGCCGATCTGATCGTCGGGCCGCGCGTCGCTGACTTGGAAGCGCACAACCTGCCCCGACGTTGGGTGCGCCGCCAGCGGCGCGGAGGTATCCACGTGCAGGCGCCACTCCCCCATGCCGAACAGGTCGACGCGCCCCACGTAGGACAGGCGTGCACCCAGGCCAGCCAGGCGTCCAAGGAGGCAGCGCAGGTCCTCCTGCGTGCCCTCCAGGATGATATCCACCGTGAAATCGCGCCCCGGCGGCGGGGAGGCGGGTTCAGGCGCACGCGAATGGCGACGCGCCAGGTCGGCGAGCATCGCCGTAAAAGACTGCAGAATGCCCGCATCATCCCTCATGGATGCATCAATGCAGGCCAAGACCAGGGCGATAAACGCGCCGCCCGGGTCAATGCGTCCCGTCAGCTCATTCGTGGCATCGACCAGGCCGATCTGGGCTTGGGTGGAGAAACGGGAAAAGACGTCTTCCACGTCGGGGAGCGTCGGCCCCAGCTCCGCGAGTTCCCGTACCGCGCCACCCAGCATCTCCACCAGGGCATCGGACCACTGAATAAAGGAGGAGGAGGGAACCAGCGAGGAGGCCAGCATGCGACGCATCGCGACGGGCGTCACCTCCCGATCATCACCCAGAGCGCCGACCCAGGCCTCGAACAGGGCTGCGAGCGCGACGCTGCTGTGCCCGACGCCTCGACGGATCAGAGTCTCGACACCCACCTCAAGCGCGACGCGCGGGTGTGCGCGCGGCTCCAGGGAGTCCATGGCCGCCGCCAGCGCAGCCATCGTCGCCGCCGCATTTGTGCCGGTGTCGCAGTCCGCGCCATCCCACCCGTCCAGGTCGTCAAGGAAGGGCGCGAGCCTGGCAGCTTCCTCGGCCCCCGCCCGACATGCCGCAATGATCACCGATGCATTCAGTTCCATGGCTCCCCTTTCACGACTCTCAATTGTCCCCACCGCGCACGCTGTGTGCGACCTGACACGACCAAAAGCTCGTGCGAGTTGTTGACAGCGCACATCATCCGCTATTCTGTCATGGTTGCCTTCGGTTCAAGCACCGAAGGATGCGTTTCCCCGCGACCGCGGGGAGCCAAAGACTGAACTGGAAGACATACCGAGGAGAACATCGTGGCTGCCGTTTGTGACGTGTGCGGTAAGGGACCCGGCTTCGGCAAGAGCGTGTCGCACTCGCACGTTCGCACCAACCGCCGGTGGAATCCGAATATCCAGCGCGTTCGCGCCCTGGTCAACGGGACGCCCAAGCGCCTGAACGTGTGCACCAAGTGCCTGAAGTCCGACAAGGTTGCTCGCGCAATCTGACGGATTCTACCTGCCCCACGTGGGCATGGACAAACGCCCGCGACGATGAGTCGCGGGCGTTCTTTGTTGCCTACCTATTTCTTGGGCACCGCTCCCCCACGCGTTGCCAGCGCCCCTAGCATCGGCCGAAGGATAGCAGTGCCCCGCGGTATCGACCCATCGGATGGGTCAATGCCGCGGGGCACGCACCGATCAGAGGAGGTTCGCAGCCAGGTCGAGCGGCGTTCCGAAGCGGTGGTTCGTGATCGAGACTGCCTGCTCACGCAGGAAGGGCAGCAGCTCCGAGTGCGGCCATGCCGTGACAGCACCCGTGTACAGGGCAACGTCGGGGCTGCCCCAGCTCGCGCGGGTCGCGTGAGCCCACCGCTGCGCCGAGGACTCTTCACGCGGTCCGAGGACGCGCACACGCATCCCCAGACCACCCGAAGTCGCAACCATCGCCAGGCGAGCATCCCACGAGCGCGCATCCTCAATCGTCACCTCGATACCCGCAGCCTCCGCCAGTTCCAGCACCGCGCCCGGCAGCTGGTCGGCGACGGACAGGCCGATGGGACCGCCCGCAAGGATGCCCGCTGCGAGGACGCGAACGGTATCCGCCAGGGCGGTTCCGCTCCCGGCGCGTACAAGGACCGGCGTGGGGCGGTAGCGCAGGATATTGCGCTCGCACGCCATGCCGGTAACGTCCCGGTTGGCACCGTAGTCGCTGGCCCAGGCAGCGGCGTCGGCGGCGACCGCGCGATTTAGCTCGGCCGCGTCGGCACCGTCCATGTGAGGAGCAGCCGCGTTGCACAGCGCGAGGACACGCGGGTCAACCGGCACCGCAGACACGGCACGGCCCGACGCGCTGGTGTCACGCACGGGTTCGACCTCTCCCAGCCCCAGCAGGTAGGAGGGGCCACCGGCCTTCGTGGTCGAGCCGATAGCCGAGCGCTTCCACCCACCGAAGGGCTGACGACGCACAATGGCACCCGTGATGCCACGGTTGACGTAGAGATTGCCGGCCTCAATGCCCTCCAACCACGTCGCGAGTTCCTCGGTATCGAGGGTGTGCAGGCCCGACGTCAGACCGTAGTCGACGTCGTTAACCGCCTCGATGGCCTCCTCGAGCGTATCGACGCGCATAACGCCAAGGACGGGCGCGAAGTACTCGGTCAGGTGGAATTCACTACCGGGCACGACGCCCGCGCGAATACCCGGAGTCCACAGCCCATCGCCCAGGTAACGGGGCTTAAGCACCCAGTGCTCCCCCTCGCCCAGTGTCGTCAGGCCGCGCACAGCCTTCTCATCGTCGGGAACCACGACGGGACCGACCTGGGAATCCAGCGATGCCGGCAGCCCCACGCGCAGCGACGCGGTTGCGTCCACCAGCTGGCGCGCAATGCGCGCGGACTTACCGGCCGAGCCGACGAGGATCACCAGGGAGGATGCCGAGCACTTCTGTCCAGCGTGCGCGAACGCCGAGTGGACGATGTCGCGCACGGCCAGATCCGGATCGGCCGAGGGCGTGACGATGATGGCATTCTTACCGCTCGTCTCGCCCAGCAGGTGCATGTCGGGCTTCCACGAGCGGAACAGGCGAGCCGTGTCGTAGGAACCCGTCAGCACAACGCGACCGACGCCCTCATGGGTCACGAGGTACCGGGAGACATCCCCGTCCTCGAGTGGGGCCAGCGCCACCAGATCCTTGGGTACCCCGGCCTCATGGAAGGCGGCGACCAGCTCGGCCGCGCAGCGCTTGGCAGGCGGGGCAGGCTTAAGGATGACCGCGCTACCCGCCGCAAGGGCTGCGGCGACGCCACCGACCGGGATGGCGACGGGGAAGTTCCACGGGGAGGCGACGACGGTGACATCCACGGGGACGAATCGCGCGCCCGCCATGTGTGCCTCGTCGGCCAGCTCCAGGGAGGCTGCAGCGTAATGGTGGCAGAAGTCGATGGCCTCGCTGACCTCAGGATCAGCCTGATCGATGGTCTTACCGGCCTCGGATCCAGCGACCTCGATCAGCTCGCCACGCCGCGCAGCCAGGACATCACCCACGCGGTGCAGCACAGCTGCACGCTCCTCGGGGGCAAGAGCCTGCCAGGCGTGGGCTGCCTTGGCACTCGCCTCGATCAGCGCATCCACTGCCTCGTTCGTAGCCAGGGCCTGCGCACCGGCACGAACCGCCTCGACGCCGCGCGTCGACGCCGGGATAGCCGCAGCGATTTCACGGGCCCACTGGCGGTTGGCTGCCAGCGCAGGGTCGGAGTCGGCCTCGGAGGCGAAGGGACGACGCGCGCGCTCAGCGACGCTCCCCTGCTCGGCGGGCACCCCGGCCGCACGCTCAGCCAGGCGGTCCTGACCGCGGTTGGGTACGGGCACCGCAGCGTCGGGATCGACGTCGGACAGGGCGGCGAGGAAACGGTCACGCTCACGGGCGAACACGTCCTCGTTTGTGGCGATATCGAAGACACCGGACATGAAGTTCTCGGGTGCAGCATTCTCTTCGAGGCGACGCACCAGGTAGGAGATGGCGACGTCGAACTCGCGGGGGTTGACGACCGGGACGTACAGGAGCAGCGAACCAACATCGCGACGCACGACTTCCTGGATGCCCGTCGCCATGCCGGAGAGCATCTCGAACTCGACGCTGTCCTCGACGCCGCGTGCTGCGCGCAGCTCGTAAGCGAAAGCGATGTCGAAGATGTTCTGACCGGCCACGCCCAGCCGGATCGCTCGGGTACGCTCGGGCGTCATGGCCCAGTTCAGCATGCGCTTGTAGTTGGTGTCGGTAGCCTGCTTGGAAGGCCACGTGGTGAGCTCCCACCCGTGGATTTCGGCATCCACCCGCTCCATGGACAGGTTCGCGCCCTTGACGATGCGGACCTTGATGCGCGAACCGCCAGCGTCCACGCGCGTGCGCGCCCACTTCTGGAGGCGCTGAAGGGCACCGAGGGAGTCGGGCAGGTAGGCCTGAAGAACGATGCCGGCCTCGTAGCCGCGCATGTCCGGCTGGTCGAGGATGGCGGTGAACACCGCAATCGTCGGGTCGAGGTCCTTGTAGTCTTCCATGTCGAGGTTCAGGAAGGTCCCGTGATCGCGGGCCAGGCGGTACAGAGGCAGGAGTGCACTCACGCCATGGTCAACGACCTCCTGGAAGCCCCAAGGATTGTGCGGGCCAGTCACTGCAGAGACCTTGATGGAGACGTAGTCGACGTCCTCGCGCGTCACGAGGCGCGAAACCTCGGCCAGACGGTGGGATGCCTCCTTCTCACCGAGAACCGCTTCGCCAAGGAGGTTGACGTTCAGGCGGTTCCCACCCTTACGCAGGCGAGCGAGCGCCGGGCCGAGTCCCTTGTCCGTTGCATCGACGACGAGGTCACCGACGATCTCACGGAACACTCGACGCGCCGTGGCCGTCACGGTGCGCGGCGCCAGGCGCGACGCCGTTGATCCCAGCCCCATTGCCGCCGCCAGCGCCGGAGGCAGGAAGTTCTTGCGGCCAGCCGACAGACGCTTCATGGCCGCGCTGGCCACGTCCAGGTCCGTGGGGCGCACGACGTCGTCGACGAATCGGGTCGTGAACGTCAGACCATCCGGATCCGCGAGAATGCGGGACAGGAGCTTGGCCGACCGTGGCGTGGGCTCGTGAGCAGACTCATCAGCCCACCGGCGGGCTCGGGTCACTGCGCGCTCCCCCAGGATCCACAGATCATCGGGGCACCGTCGAGCGGTGGAATCAGGGCGGGGCGGGGTGGGAACAGCGGTGTTCGTCATGCGTAGACCTCCAGGCGTGAGAATGCGTCGGATACTCCGCGTCGCGTACAGCGTCACCGCTAGGCACGCTCGGCAAAACTCCCGACATTGTAAAGCATGCTGGTTTGTCTATCCTAACGCGCATGAGGCACGCCCGTACCGCCAGATGATGACTACAAGCCACCACGCTCAAGGGACCTAAGCCCCAATCCTTGCAAAATGGTCAATGAGGCTCATCACCCGTGACGCATTTCACTAGACGAGTGTCTTTTTCACAGGAGGGCAACCCCGGTCTCGTTCATGACCGAACAAGCCAGCGATCCTTCACGTCGGCAACCACGCCAGCCGTCACCCCGCGCATGTCGACGTCTCCTCCCCCATCCACACGCGCACACAGCCACTGAACCTGAAGACCATCAGAAAGGGCAACCAGCTTACGGGCGATCTGCTCACTCGGCGCGTCCGCACGCACCTCGCCTGTCGCCTTTCCGCGCTCGAGGGCATCGACCAGGTAGGCGATCGCACTCATCAGGTGCTGACGGAACCACGGATGAGCCTGATGATCAGCATCGATGACCGCCGCCGACATCGCCGTATACAGGGCCACCCCGTCAGGATGACGCTGATTGTGGGCAACCATCTCCACCCACGCGTCGAGCGCGACTTCCGCCCCCGCGTCGCCGCCGGGCAGCCGACTCATCGTGCGGCGATCACGCTCATCCAGGACGGCGGCCAGCAGCTGATCCTTCGACGAATAGTGGTGCAGCAGCCCCGCCTTCGAAATATCCGAGGCCCGCGCGATGTCCGCCAGGGAGGTTCCCACATACCCGCGGGTCGAGAACAACGTCAACGCCTCGGCAAGGATGCGCGCCTTCTTGTCCTCACTGCCAGCCTTAGGCCGACCGGGCCGCCGTGTACTCGTTGCCTGCGCGTCATTGCTCATGGGACTGCTCCACTCTCACTGTGACAGAGTTACCAACAACCCATCATAGCGTGCCTCCAGCGGCTTGCCACCACATTGGAGAACAACCATGAAGAGACGGGGCGGCGCGAGGCTTGCGCCCCACGCCGCTTTCCAATCAGTAACCGAAGGTCACCTTGAACACCGGCTGGCCCGACGAGTCGAGTTTGATCAACCCGTTCTCGTCGAGCGTCACGGTTGCAGTGACTGTCGAGTTCACGTCATGAGGTTCTTTGTCCCAGCTGCTCGTGCTCTGGATCGAGAACACTGCTTCCCCGGTGTAGCTGCCCTTCTCACCCGACTTCGTCATGGTGGTAGGCGTCTTCTTGACTTGCAGGACTGCCAGGTTTGTGGCGCGAACAGCATTCGGGCAGGCCTGGTCAATGTTTCCGGGGACGGTGGCGCACGAGTTCGTCAGGGCGACGGCCGCGCTCAGGGCCGCGTCCGACAGCTTGGAGTTGTAGGCTCCCTTGAGCTGGACGCGCTGGGCGGCATCCCCCGATCGACCGGAGCCGGTCTCCGGCTTAACCCGCACGGTCACCGGATCGGCGTCGATATACTCACCCACGTCGACGGGAGTGAGTGTGTAGATGCCCGGGTAGAACACAAACTCCGTGCCGGTGCTCATTTCGCCAGCGTTCACCGACGTCGTTACCTCGCCGATGGAAAACTTCGAGACTTTGTCTCCCATAATGCGTACGGGCATGACCATCGAGTTTTCGAGCTTCCAGTTTTTCAGCACACCGAACGTCGGCTTTGCGGAGGAGACGGTGAAGTTGTATGTGAAACGCTCCCCGTCGAGCTGCATGGTGGCGGTGACCGTGCGCGTCTTTGCGTCTTCGTTCGTGTCGGCGACGATGTCCTCGATGACGATGCGCGCGTCGGCCGAGGCCATGACATCGTCCGCGAGGAATGCGCGCTTGTCGTTAGCCAGGCCGGGGTCTGCCATTGCTGTCGCCGCGCTGGCCTTGCCGGCGGCCAAGTAATCCAGGTACTGTCGCACTGTTGCCTCCGGTGTGCGCGTCCAGTTCGCGAACATGACGGCGAGCGCGCCCACTCCCGCGACAACTGCGAGGACGACGACGGCGATTACGCTCCGCTTGACGCGGCGGCGGCTCTTCGTGGACATGGGAGTGAAGGCGATGGTCCCACTCGTCGGCGCGGCAGGCGGCACCTCGCCAGGCACCGGAGCCATGACGGGAACCTGCTGCGTCACGTACGTCTGCGGCGCAGCGGGCACGGGAGGCGCAGCGGGCACGGGAGGCACGGGGACAGTCTGTTCGGGGATGGGAGGCGGCTCGCTCGTCCCTTGGGTCGTGTTCTGCGCGTTCGGTTCCACTGTTTCTCCTCACTGTGCGACGCTCTGCCCCGGTCCCGCGCCTGGGATGTGGTGCAGGGTTCGACGGACACAACCTGACAATTGTCACATAAGCATTGTGGGACCTCAAGGCTACACGCGGCTCACATTCCTGGAACGAGGCCGGGGTCGGGTTCCGGCGCACACACGCATGTCGCCCGTCCGCTACGCGGACGGGCGACATCACGGGTCGGAGGGAGGCAATGACCTTAAAGGGATGCCCCAACGAAGAAATCAGGCTTGCCGTCCGACGTGAGCTTGAGCAGCCCGTCGTTGCTGAATTGGACGTTGACCACTACCTTCGCATCAACGTCGCGCGTTCCCGGCATGTAGTACTTGTCGGAGTACGTCACTGCGAAAGTGACTGGCCCTTGGAAGACCCCCGGATCAATCTCCAGCGGCTCCAGCGATGTGGGCATCGTCTTGACGGAGATCGCGGTCACCGCGTCGCTTTGGAGGGCGAACGGACAGTCAGAATTCTGGTTCCCCGGGATGGAGGCGCAGGAGTTCAGGAATTCCTTCGCGGACTCGAGCGCCGCCTCCTTCAGCTCGTCACTGTAGGTCGCAATCAGGGAGACGTCGGCGTCATCAGCATAGGAGGTGGTCCCACCGTGGACGCCATCGAGGACGGCAACTGTCTTAGGGTTAACATCCACGTATTCGCTCGGGGCGACGGGCGTGAACGTGTACACGCCCGGGTAGAAGAGGTAGGTGGCCGGCTTGCCAGAGACAAGCTTGTGCGGTGCATCGGCGCTCACGCCGCCGACCGTGAACTGGGTGTACCCGCTGGCGTCGACGCTCACCGGCGCGGCGAGCGACCCCTTCACTGTCCAGTTATTCAGGACACCCATCGTCGGCTTTTCCTTGGTCACGGTGAAGGCGTGGGTAAAGCGCTCCCCGTTGACCTGCAGGGTGGCCGACACCTGACGGGTCTCAGCGTCCTCATTCTTGTCGGCGGCTACTTCTTCGACGACCAGCAGCGAGGTCGCCGAGGCCATCACGTCGTCGGTCAGGAAGGTGCGCTGATCATTATTCACGCCAGGATCAACCATCGCCGTCGCCGCGCTCGCCTTACCGGCAGCCAGCAGATCCAGGTACTTACGCACCTCGGCCTCAGGCGTACGAGAACTATTCGCAACCTTGATCGCCACCACGCCAGCAATCACCAACACGACGAGGACACCGACCAGGATCCCAATCAGCGTCATCTTCTTCTTGCCCCGACCAGAAGAGGGGGACGACGCCACGCCTGCACCGGCGAGCGTCGGCGGACCCGGAACCGCAGGGGTCACAGGCGGCGCCGGTATCGGGGCCGCACTTGCATTGTTCTTCTCGGTGCTCATCATGCACTCCTCACAACGTTTGACAAACCACAGCCAGGAATGCGGCGTGCACTGCGCACCCCGCAATCCGGTCGCTCAGACGTGCCCAGTATCACGCCACGCATGCGACGAGTCAAAGAAGGATCACAGTGCGGATAGACGGTGCCCGTCCGCTTCACGCGGACGGGCACCGGGTGTATGGGCGACAGTGGCGGACGTTAGAAGGCGAAGGACACCCTAAAGTCCGGCTTGCCATCGGCGGTCACTTTCAGCACTCCGTCATCGTCGAAACGCGCGTCAACTTTCACCGTCAGGCCGACGTCCCTCGTTCCTGGGAACAGCGCCCCCTCCCCTGTCGTGACCGTGTATGTCACGCTCCCGGAAAATGACGTTGGATCAAAGCTGTACGAATCGAGAGATGTCGGCTTTTCTTTGATGGAAATAGCGGTGACACTATCTCCCCGAATCAGGGACGAGCAGTCATCCCCCTGATTGCCGGGGTAGGTCCCGCACGATTCAACGAGCGTCTGAGCTGCTTCGAGAGCAGCGGCTTCCAGCTTGTCGTTATAGGTCGCCTTGAAGGTGACGTCGCTCTTGCCATCGTTATTTCGAGTGCGCACGTCATCGAGCACGGAGACGGAGACAGGAGTCGTGTCAACATACTCGTTCGGTGCGACAGGCGTGAAATTGTATGCGCCCGGGTAGAAGAGGAAGGAACGCCCTTCCACGTAGAAACTGGCTTTGTCAATGGAGGCCTTCGTCTCACCGACGGAGAACTGACCGATTCCATCACCGTCCACGGTCACAGGCACTGCCAGCGAGTCCCGAATCTTCCAGTTGTCCAGAACGCCCATCGTCGCATCGTCCGCAGTGACACGGAAGGCATGGGTGAAGCGCTCGCCGTTGACCTGCATGGTCGCGGTCACCGTGCGAGTGTCGGAATCGTCGTTCTTATCCGCAACGACGTCTTCCACGACCAGCAGCGAAGTTGCCGAGGCCATCACGTCGTCGGTCAGGAAGGTGCGCTGATCATTATTCACGCCGGGATCGACCATCGCCGTCGCCGCGCTCGCCTTACCGGCAGCCAGCAGATCCAGGTACTTACGCACCTCGGCCTCAGGCGTACGCGAACTATTGACGACCTTGATCGCCACCACGCCAGCAATCACCAGCACCACGAGAACGCCGACCAGAATCCCGATCAGCTTCATGCGCTTCTTCCCCTGAGCGGACACCGGCGTAAAAGCCACACCCGCACCGGCAGGCGCCGGCGGACCCGGAACCGCAGGGGTCACAGGCGGCGCCGGTATCGGAACCGCAGGGGTCACAGGCGGTGCCGGTATCGGAGCCGCATTCGCTTGATTCTTCTCAGTGCCCATCAATTGCTCCTCACACTATTTGACAAACCGCAGCCTGGAAAGCGACGCGCTCTGCACGCCCCACCGTCCAACCACTTGAGCGTGCCAAGTATCACACCTCACAAGCGCTGAGTCAAAGAACGATCACAGGATGGATGAGTGGTGCCCGTCCGCTTCACGCGGACGGGCACCATCACGGGTTGGCAACGCCTAGACAACACCTCAGCGAAGGAAGTCGACCGTGAACTCAGGCTTGCCATCCTTGTCCAGCTTGAGCACCTTGTCGTCGTCGAGCTGCGCGCGGATCTCCACCTTAGCCTCGACGTCGCGCGTGCCCGCCATGTAATACTTATTGGAGTACGTCGCCGTGAAAATAACAGTTGCCCGAAATACTGTCGGTTGTTCTGCGGATTCCGCCCCCAAGGCCTTGGGCATCGCCCCCGAGACCTCGGTAACCGCATCACTCTGGATCGCAAATGGGCACGAAGAACTCTGGTTGCCCGGAATGGACGTGCAGGAATCAACAGCCTGTTGTCCTGCCGCTTGCGCTGCTGCAATCAGCTTGGTGTTGTAGGTGGCCTTCAGAGAGACAGTGCTACCGTTCCCGCCAAACCCGTCATCGAGAACGGCGACTGTCTCAGGATTGGAATCCGCGTATTCGCTCGGGGCGACCGGCGTGACCGTGTAGACACCGGGGTAGACGACATAGGACCCCTCCCTACCGCTGAAGCTCTTACTGGGGATATCCGCGGTGACGCCACCGATTGTGAACTGGGTGTATCCCTCGGCGTCGACGTTCAGCTCCACGGCCAGGGAGTCCTTCACCTTCCAGTTGTCAAGAACACCCATTGTCGGCTCTGCCTTGGTCACGGTGAAAACGTGGACGAAGCGCTCGCCGTTGACCTGCATGGTCGCGGTCACCGAGCGCGTGTCAGAGGAATCCTTCTTGTCAGTACCCACGTCTTCGACGACCAGCAGCGAAGTTGCCGAGGCCATGGCGTCGTCTGTCAAGAAGGTACGCTGATCATTATTCACGCCGGGATCGACCATCGCCGTCGCCGCGCTCGCCTTACCGGCAGCCAGCAGATCCAGGTACTTGCGTACCTCGGCCTCGGGCGTACGCGAACTATTGACGACCTTGATCGCCACCACGCCAGCAATCACCAGCACCACGAGAACGCCGACCAGGATCCCGATCAGCTTCATGCGCTTCTTCCCCTGAGCGGACACCGGCGTAAAAGCCACACCCGCACCAGCAGGCGCCGGCGGACCCGGAACCGCAGGGGTCACAGGCGGCGCCGGTATCGGAGCCGCATTCGCTTGATTCTTCTCGGTGCCCATTAATTGCTCCTCACACTATTTGACAAACCACAGCCTGGAAAGCGACGCGCTCTACACGCCCCACCGTCCAACCACTTGAGCGTGCCAAGTATCACACCTCACAAGCGCTGAGTCAAAGAACGATCACAGGACGGATAAGTAGTGCCCGTCGGTGCGGCGCGGAGAGTTACTCAGGTGCCAAGCATCTGTGCGGGCACCTAATAGCGGAAAGTCAGCGTGAAGTCCGGCTTGCCATCAGGGGTAAGCGCCAGCATCCTGCGCTCGTCCGTCCGCATTGTCACGACTGCCGTCGTTCTCACTTCTTTTCGGCCCTTCACGGAGTCGTATTCAAGGACCACATCACCTTCGAGCGTTGTGGACGCACCTCTACTCTGCGTTAGTTCAGCAGGCAGCTCCTTGATGTCAACTGATGAAGTCGTCGCATTATTCAATGCGCTGGGGCATTGGCTGGACGCATAAGAGGATGCAGACACGCACGAGCCGACGCGCTCGCGAATCGCCGTGTGCACCTCATCCGTTAGCTTGTCGGTGTAGAGGCCAAGAAAAGTAACCCCCTCGTTGACTGACGTCGTGCGAACATTGTCTCGGACGTAAATGGTGACGGGATACGCATCGACGTACTCGTTGGGCGCGATGGGGGTGAGGGTGTAGATCCCCGGGTAGAAGACATAGGTATCTTTATCCAAGGTGGCGCTCGAGCTCTCAATCGATGTGCTGACGCCGCCGACAGAGAATTGATCGATTTTCACCCCAGACACGCTAACTGCCGTCGCCAAGGATTCCTTGATCGTCCAGGTGTTGAAAACCCCCATCGCCGGGTCGTCTGCTACGACGGTGAAAGTACGAGTGAAATGCTGCCCATCAACAGATAGGGTGGCGGTCACCGTGCGCATGTCGGAATCGTCGTTCTTATCCGCAACGACGTCCTCGACGACCAGCAGCGAGGTCGCCGAGGCCATGGCGTCGTCTGTCAAGAACGTGCGCTGATTGTTCGGCACGCCAGGATCGACCATCGCCGTCGCCGCGCTCGCCTTACCGGCAGCCAGCAGATCCAGGTATTTACGCACCTCGGCCTCGGGCGTACGAGAACTATTGACGACCTTGATCGCCACCACGCCAGCAATCACCAGCACTACGAGGACGCCGACCACGATCCCGATCAGCTTCATGCGCTTCTTCCCCTGAGCGGACACCGGCGTAAAAGCCACACCCGCACCAGCAGGCATCGGCGGACCCGGAACCGCAGGGGTCACAGGCGGCGCCGGTATCGGAGCCACGCTCGCGTCGTTCTTCTCGGTGCCCATCGTGCACTCCTCACACTATTTGATAAACAGCAGTCAGAAGGCAGTGCTCTGCGCTCCCTTCCCTCCGACCACGCAGGCGTGCCCAGTATCATATCTGGCTTGTGGTCAGTCAACACCGATCACAGTGGGGATACAACCATGCTCCCCGGTCACCATAGTCCAGGTACCGTTGCACCTCCGCCTCGGGCGTGCGTATCGAATGTGCGAGCACGAAGCTACCGAGGGCTACACCGACGACGACCACCGCAATGACGACCGCCAGTACGAGTGGACTGACGCGCTTGCGCGGGGTCTGCGGGAGCGAAGCCGCACCACCGAACGCTGCCGCGCCGGCGGGGGCCGACATCGATACCGGGGCAGCCACCTGATCCTGCCCGTATCCAGGCACCGGCACAGCTGTCCGCCGCGGAGGGGACGGCACAGCTGAGAGCGTCGGCGGGTCGGGGACGGGCTCATCGTCCATGCCACCTGCGAACGGTGGTATCGAGGCCCCCGTCAGGTTATTGTGTCGAGTATCCATTGCGTGCTCCTTACGACGTCCCGGGCGTCACGTCACGGGAAAGCCGCCAGGCACTTCCTCGGCAAACGGTTACCGTGACAGGGTAAGAATGAGCACCGCTCTCAACCTCCGCCAACAACCTTCAGTAGCAACTATTACTTGTTATATTCACGAAGAAGGCGAATCCCCTGACGACGAGGGGATGCTGAGCGTGACGGAGATGACGGGTTTTCCATCGATATCGGTAACCGGAACTCCTGCGTCTGAGAGCGCAACGATGGCTGTAGTTTTAATGATGAGATCACGGGGCTGTGCACCCAACGCAGTGCCTGACGTATCCCGCACGGAAATCACAGCGTCGGATCCTACGTAGCTTCCTTCTTTGCTGCCATT
Source organism: Pauljensenia sp. 20925_1_25 (assembly GCF_041433955.1). NCBI lineage: Bacteria > Bacillati > Actinomycetota > Actinomycetes > Actinomycetales > Actinomycetaceae > Pauljensenia > Pauljensenia sp. 20925_1_25. The sequence continues at coordinate 41,160 of NZ_JAPWCL010000005.1, forward strand.
CTCCACCGTTGCGGGGAGGGTGGACGCAATCAATTCGCTGATGTTTGCCGAGCGTACCTCAGAGGGGCATCCCGCTTTCATGTTTGTACCGAGCGTTGCACATTCCTGGACGGCTCCACGCATGGCACGAAGCGCCTCACCTCTCAGCTCTGCATTGAGTGTCCCATCGAAATGTACCGACGCGGTTTCATAGGACGACGAGCGCACCCCGTCTTCGATCACGACGGTGGCCGAAGGTGCATCGACATAGGCTCCCAGCCCTTCGGGCTTAAAGGAATAAACGCCCGGAAATAGTACATACTCTGTGGGTGTGGTCTGGTCAGCCCCCACGGGGGCAACGACACCGCCAACGCTAAATTCGTTGACGCGCGTACCCGAAACCGGAATCGTGACGAAGAGCCCATCGCGAATCTTCCACACGGATGAATCGCCCTCACGTTTCTCCCGTCGGTCAACCGTAAAGATGTGCGTAAAACGATGCCCGTTCATCCGGAGGACTGCCGTCACTGTCTTGCTATGGATATCAGAAGTGCTGTACTCGGGTTCACCCACCGATTCGATCTCGAGCCGAGCGGATGCTGAAGATAGTACCTCATTGGTCAAAAACTGGCGTTGATCATTGGGAATTCCCGGGTCAACCATTGCCAAGGCACTCGCCGCGTCACCCTCGGCAAGATAGGTCAGGTATTGACGCACCTCTCCGTCGGGTGTCCCCTGGATCATCTCAACAACCCACACGACTGGGGTCATCAAGATGCTGAAAAATATCAGGGAGGGCAAGAACAATAGGGCGATGAGTTTCTTTCTCCGTTTCGGGTCCATTCGCATGAAGGAAACGAGCCACCACCCCAGCTTGGATTGAGCCATCGGTACCCCATACTGCGGGCCAGACATTTGCATCCCCACCAACACCTTTAAATGCTTGGCAACTATAAGGCGATGGTAGCCTACGACACCCCCAGACCGCAGGCGAACGGCACCACGCATATCGCGATTCCATGTTCTCTTTCCAACGCGCCTCAGCGACTGGCGAGCGTGATGAGAACCCTCGGAATTCCGTCCTCGTTCAGCTGGGGGATCCCCGTCTCGGCCAGGGGGACCTGCGCGTAGAGAGTGACCGTCACGGTGCGTTCGCTGGACCCGGACGTGCCGCTCGATTCGCGGATTGTCACGAGCGCGTCGTAGCCGGTGAAACTCCCACAATCCGTGTCGGTGGCAAGCATGGACGGCATCACGGACACTTCCAGAGCAGTCACGTTCGGGGAGCGCAGCGCAGCTGGACACGACGCGTTCGCGTTTGATCTCAGCGTCGCGTTCACGAATGCACGCGACGACAAGCGAGCGTTCTACGGCGGGTCATCGATGGATTCAATGACGAGGGGCGCGCTGAACCAACTCCGCGTACGTGTGTCCCTCGTCGTCCTCATCGACGTTTCTTCCCCTTCTTGGTGCGCCGCGTTAGTTGGCGTTGTCCTCGTCCCGGGTGACGACGGGCAGGGCCTTCGTTGGCGGCACCACCGCGTCGCCGCGCAACGCCGGGAGTGACAGCCCAGCGGTTGCTGGGATCTCCTCGGAGGATTCGGCGAGTTTGCGCGCCACGCGCGACATGGGACGGGACGAGGCCTGGGTTCCCTCGGTCGAAGCAGCCATGCTAACGTTCTCCATTCCTTGCAGCTACACCGCTCGGTGTACACCGTCCCATCGACGGGGAAACCAGCGGTCTACATCACGCTAGTGTACGGAATCAGAATCGAAATGGTCCCATGCCCCGCGCAGGATCTCCCCATCGAACATCGCACAGGCCTTCTCCCCCTCTTCGCGCGCCCGCACGCAACCAATGACACGGAATCCGTCGGGCAGTGGCGCGTCGGGCGGGAACGCAGCGAGCATTCCATGTTCCTCACCCCCCTGGAGCACCCACCACACGGGGTCCGTTCGGCAGATCAGAGCCGGCGCTTGGAGCTTCCATGCCTCCTCCTCGATGGCGTGCCGGTCGAATTCGATGACGACGTTCGAGGCCGTGGCCATGCGGGCGGCATCGGCGGCGGGTCCGTCGGACAGGTCCATCATCGCCCGAGCACCCGCTGCCGCGGCGGCAACCCCTGACCCCAGCGGCGGGTGCGGCGCGCGATAGGTCTCGATGAAGGGAGCGAGTTTCCCCAGCTGGTCGCTACCACGCGCGGCAGGGTCGACATACCCGCCCGAGAGCAGGTCGAGGCCAGCGTAGGAAAAGCCCAACGTACCGCTCACCGCGATGACGTCGCCGGGGCGTGCCCCGTCGCGACGCACCACTGGCCCCGGGCAATAGCCGAAGGCAGTCACCGAGAGGACGAGCTTGTTTCCCGCGCTCAAGTCACCGCCAACGACGCCCGCACCGACCTCGCGCGCCCGTTCCCCCAGGCCTCGGACAACATCGAGAAAAATATCCGCATCCATGTCTCGCGGCGCGACGACCGAGGCGACGAGACCTGAGGGACGCCCTCCCATCGCGTCGATATCCGCGAGGTTCTGCGCCGCCACGCGGGCACCGACCTCGTAGCCGGTGGACCAGGACAGGTGAAAGTGCTGGTCTTCCACCATGACATCCGTCGTCACGATGAAGGATCCTTCGGGTGCCGCGATCTGCGCGCAGTCATCGCCAATGCCGATGAGGGTGCGCTCGCCTGCGGGGAACGATGCGCGGAAATGAGAGACCAACTGGGCCTCGGACAGGTCACCTAACTTCATGACACCCAGGGTAGTCGCGAGCGCCACAATGCACCGCGATCAGGAAACGTCAGAGCGTCATGCCTCGCACAGTCTGGGAGGCGAACAGGCAGGCTGTCGCCGCGCTGGCAACGTTAAGGGACTCGGCGTCCCCCGTCATCGGGATCGACACGAGCGCGTCACACAGCCGCATCTCTGCCCCCGACAGGCCCTTTGCCTCGTTACCGAAGACCCACGCATGGGACTGCGACAAGCGCGAACGGCCGGAAACGCCCTGAACGAGCATCTGAGAAAGGTCAAGGGAGCCGGCCCCGCCACTGGTCCCCAGCAGTGCGGCGCTGCGGCGGTGGATGAGGGCGTGAGCTTCCTCGAATGAAGAAACGACGCACACGGGAATATGGAACACCGAACCCGCGCTGGCACGCACAACCTTCGGGCTGGTGGCTTCCACCGTGCCCGAAACCGTGATAACACCGACCGCACCAAACGCGTCGGCCGTGCGGATAATCGTACCCACGTTGCCGGGGTCGCGCCCCTGAGCAAGGACCACAAGGGTCTCGCCCACGCTCGGCTCAGGTAGCTCGCGCGACACAGCGTCTGCGGAGGCCACAGCGCACACTCCCTGCGAATCCCGCGAGAGCGCAGCCGAAACCTCGGCAGTCACGGGATGCACCCAGCGGGTCGCGCGCCGCGCAGCATCGACGACGTCTGCGTGAGTGCCCCACGCATCCTCGCGCACATACACGTCCCGAACAGCGCCGGGACGAAAGCGCACGAGCTCGCGCACGGCTTGAGGCCCCTCTACGAGCATCAGGCCCGAGCGCGAACGCGCCGAGCGCCCAACCAGACCCGACACCCTGCGCACGCGATCAGCGCGGGGATTGTCGAGAACGGTCAGGCGCTCGGGATGAGAGTTCACCAATCAGGCCTTGGGGGCGTTGATGTCGGCGGGCAGCGCGTCCTTGGCAACCTTCACCAGGGCGTTGAACGCGTTGATGTCGTTCACGGCCAGCTCGGCCAGCATGCGACGGTCGACCTCAACGCCGGCCAGGTTCAGACCCTGGATGAGGCGGTTGTAGGTCAGGCCCTGGGCGCGGGACGCAGCGTTGATGCGCTGGATCCACAGACGACGGAAGTCGCCCTTCTTGGCCTTGCGGTCGCGGTAGGAGTAGACGAAGGAGTGAGTGACCTGCTCCTTGGCCTTACGGTACATGCGCGAGCGCTGGCCACGGTAGCCGGAGGCCTGCTCGAGTACGGTACGACGCTTCTTCTTGGCGTTGACAGAACGCTTAACACGTGCCATTTTCTACTGTTCTCCTCTAACTCGAGCTCACTTGCCCAGCAGACGCTTGACGCGCTTGACGTCGGCGGTCTCCAGGACCTGGTCGGTGGCCAGGCGGCGGGTCTTGCGGCTGGACTTGTGCTCCAGCAGGTGGCGGGCTCCGGCCTGCTCGCGCATGATCTTGCCCGAGCCAGTCGTGCGGAAGCGCTTCTTAGCACCGGAATGAGTCTTGTTCTTCGGCATTTCTATTCCTTCGTTGTGAGGCGATTACTATCGCCGTCAGTCCTGTTCGTCAGCCTTGTCGGCTGCCACGCGGGCCTGGTCCTTGCTGGCGCGTTCGGCGCGCTTGCCCCGGCGTTCGGCGCGCTCGGCCTCGCGGCGCTTGCGCTGCTCGGTCAGGGCGTCGGCCTTGCGCTTGGTGGGGGCCAGCACCATCGTCATGTTGCGCCCGTCCTGACGGGGCATCGACTCGACGGTGGCGAGATCACCGATCTCCTCGGCGAGGCGCTGCAGGAGGCGAACGCCAGCCTCGGGGCGAGACTGCTCTCGACCGCGGAACATGATCATGACCTTGACCTTATCGCCGGCGGACAGGAAGCGCTCCACGTGGCCCTTCTTGACGCCGAAGTCATGATCGTCGATCTTGAGTCGGAAGCGGATTTCCTTCAGCTGCGTGTTCGCCTGGTTGCGGCGAGCATCGCGGGCCTTCTGGGCGGCTTCGTACTTGTACTTGCCGTAATCCATGAGCTTTGCGACGGGCGGCTTAGCGTTCGGCGCAACCTCAACCAGGTCAAGCCCGGCCTCTTCGGCCAGACGCAGCGCGTCCTCAACGCGGACGACGCCGACCTGTTCACCTCCGGGTCCCACGAGGCGAACCTCGGGGACTCGAATACGCTCATTGATGCGAGTCTCGCTGATGAGCGGCTCCTTCCACAGAATCCTTATGCGCGAAACGAAAAGCCTCCGTTACGCGACGCGCACGGAGGCTTCCATAGGGTCAACACGCACGGGTGCCGACCGCCGAACCCGATCCCCTGCGCTTCGCCCCTGTGGGCGGCATCCTCCCTGTCGAGAGGCGGGTATCCAGGTGGGATTTCTCCGCTTGCGTTCCGGGCGTATGCCCAGACGGTCATGCTAACGATACCAGAGAGGATACCCCCGCGCCAGGTCAGGGGCCATTGCATGCCTCACGCTCACGGACGAGGCCGTGGCGCGTCGGCAATCACCATGGCCTCAGGCGAGGATGGGCGCGATCTCGACGCGATCAGCCGAGGCGATGAGGCGGCGGTTTGCCCCGACGTGCGACAACGCCTGAGTCAGGCTCTGCTTCATTGCCGAGGCATTGGCCGCCCCCTTGAAACAGGATCGTTCCACGGACACGATGACGCGCGTCAGACCATCGCCCGCGTAGGTGATGGACAGGTCGGTGATGGCGGAGCAGGCGGCGCTTACTTCGGCGAGCAGCAGCTCGCGCAAGGCCACATCGCGCCAAGCAGGCAACCACTGATCGCCCTGGGCGAGGGCGGCGACGGCGGGGCGCGGCAGCAGCACCGCGTCGGTGCCCGGGTTGACGACGACGCGCCCGCCCGTCTCAATCAGGGCGGTGAGTCCAATCGTGCGGAAGTCCAGGGCCATCGGTCGATCACCGGGGCGGTGAGCAGACAGGGCCTCGGCCGACGAGTAGATGGCGAGTGCGTCCCCGGCCGGGGTCTGGGCCCGCACAAAGTCAATCGGGTTATGCCCGTTTTCGCCGGCATGAACGCCCGTCACGCGCGGGTCGGGTTCGACGTCGATGGGCACGATAACCCGTTCGAACACGAGAGCATCGACGAGGGCTTCGAGGCGGGCGGCACCCGCGTCACTCCCCTCCCCCAGCGCCAGCGCGCGCATCGTGCGCGGCAGGCCCTGGCCAACATCGCCGCGGTCGTGGCTCATCATCGACAGGCGCTGAGCCAGCCGATTCTTCTGCTCCTCGGAGAGATTGGGCATTCCAGCGGCCATCAATCCTCCTCGCATCCGGCAACGGCCAGCGCGTCCGCCAGGGTGAATGCCCCCTGATAGAGTGCTTTTCCGACGATGGCTCCCTCGATACCGAGGGAGCGCAGTGCCTCGATATCGGCCAGCGAGTTGACGCCGCCCGACGCGATGATGCGCGCGTCAGTCGAGTCTGCGACGCGCTCCAGCAGCTCGCGGTTCGAGCCGGTCATCTGCCCGTCCCGCGTCACGTCGGTGACGACCACGCGGGCTACCCCGGCCTCGTTCAAAACGCGCAGTACCTCCCAGACGTCACCCCCCTCGCCGCATCCGCCGCGCGCGGCCAAGCGATCCCCGCGCACGTCCAAGCACACAGCGACGCGCTCACCGAAGGAATCGACGGCCTCACAGACGTCATCGATGCGCGCAAGCGCCTGCGTGGCCACGTTGACGCGCTCAGGTCCCATCGCCAATCCGGCCTCAATGGCCGCGCGGCTCGTGATGCCACCCGACAGCTCGACGTGCACGGGCGTCTCTCGAATAACTCGGGCCAGCAACTCAGAGTTCTCGCCGCGACCAAACGCCAGATCCAGGTCCACGAGGTGCACCCAGCGCGCCCCAGCCTCGTCGAAGGAACGAGCGACATCAATCGGACTACCCCAGCTCCCGGCATCGACCGACCCGGAGGACAGACGCACCGCCTGCCCTCCCGTTACGTCGATTGCGGGCAGCAGTTCGAGGACGCTCATGACTGCTTGCGGCGGAACCAGCCGAGCGGGCCGCCGCCCTTGCGAGAACCGTCGGCGCCCACTGAATCCGAATAGTCACTGGGCGTCGTGCGCCCCAGCAGCAGATCCTCCGTGGCCGGGGGCATCGCACCCAACAGGAGGCCAGCGGGGATCGCCTCCTCCGGCTCACCACCCACGTAACGCTGGGCGGAAATACGACCCGAGACGCCCGGCTCCACGCCATCGCCCTCGACGAGCCAGCTCATGAGAGCAACCGCCCCATACTTCGACAGATTCGACACGGCGCGCGCCACACGGTCTACCACATCCGGCATCGGGCGCTGGCCGGTGAGCAGAGCATCCAGCTCCTCCTCGTCCGTCGGCGTCGTCTCAACACGTAACCACACGGCAGTCCACGGCTTGAGACGCACAATGGACTCTCGGACGCCCGACAGCGCCAGCAGCGAATGCAGGGCCTCCGGGTACGCGATCGGTGCCAGCACCAGCGCGACCGACAGACGGCCACCCTCCAAGTGCAGCGACTCGTCGACGGGAGTATCGTCCGGGTCACGCGTCGGCTGAGACGACGCCTCTGTCCCTGTCTCCCCCAGCGATGCGACCAGCGACTGGAACTCCGCATCGATATCGTCGTTGTGAGCGCTCACCGCTCCTCCTTATTGTGTGTCTTTGCCACCAAGGATACTGTTCATACACGCCCTCGCGCGTCATGCGCTCTCCACCAGCGAAAGGACCCCGCCATGACCATCCCCACGATCCCTGTACGCGGAGAGATTAAACTCGGCCAATTCGTCAAGCTCGCCTCCCTCGCGGAAGACGGTGCGCAGGCCCGCGAACTCATCCAGGGCGGCGACGTGACCGTCAACGGCGAGGTAGAGACACGCCGGGGCCACCACCTGAGCGCGGGCGATCTCGTCGAGGTCGACGCCCCCTGGGGACGGGCCGCCGCAATCGTCGGGACCGCCTCCTAAGCATCCCCGTCAACGACGCGAGCCGGGTCCACCGGCCCGCGTCGCGTCATCTTAGGACGAGGTCACGACGCCGCCCGCGCCGACCACGGCCTTGATATGGCTGAAGAAGGCGCTGGTCTGCTCCACGCGCAGCTTCGGATCCAGCTCGACAACCGTCGTGCGCCCCGGCTCCGTCAGGTGCAGGCGCACCGGGGAGCCACCCGGATAGGACTCGAGGACGCCTCGCAGATCGGTGAGAAGCTCGGGCGTGCACCGGGCAGCCGGCAGGCGCAGGTCGAGCGGCAGGTCCGCCCCGCCCGACAGATCCAGGAGAGTCATCGACTGACCGTAGATCGTCATACCCTCCTCGCGGACGTTCACCTTTCCTTCAATCTGGACGATGATGTCCTGAGCGAGGTAGGTCTGAATCGACTCGTACGAGCGCGGGAAGAAGAGAACGTCCACCGAGCCCGACAGATCCTCGATGGTTGCAATCGCCCACGCATTTCCCTGCTTCGTCACCTTCGTCGTCACGCCGGAGACCAGGCCCGCGATCTTGACGATACGGTCCGCCATCGCACCCTCCGAGCCCACAACCTGCGCGATCTCATAGTCCTGGTGGCGAGCCAACGCCGCCTCGACGCCGCGCAGCGGGTGGTCGGAGACGTACAGGCCCAGCATCTCGCGCTCGGCGGCCAGCTTCGTCTTGCGATCAAACTCAGGCAGGTCCGGGATGTCAATCGTCAAGCCGGAACCCGAGTCATCGTCCTCACCCAGCGCGCCGAACAGATCGAACTGCCCGATGGCCTCGTTGCGCTTGACGTCGATGATCGCGTCCACTGCCTCGTCGCAGCGCGCAAGGAGAGCGCGGCGCGTGTGCCCCATCGAGTCGAAGGCACCGGCGCGGATCAGGGACTGGATCGTGCGCTTGTTGCACACCACCTGCGGGACCTTGTCCAGGAAATCCTGGAACGAGGAGAAACGCCCCTTCTGCGCGCGAGTCTCCACGATTGCGTCAACGACCGGCCCACCAACGTTCTGGATGGCGTTCAAGCCGAAGCGGATCGCCTCACCGTCAGGCGCGAAGTTACCCATCGACGCGTTCACGTCCGGGGGCAGGACCGTGATGTCCATGTGGCGGCACTCGGCCAGATAGAGCGCACGGCGGTCCTTGTTGTCCTTCGTCGAGGTCAGCAGGGCGGCCATGTACTCGGTCGGGTAGTTCGCCTTGAGGAAGGCCGTCCAGTAGGAGACGAGGCCGTAGGCCGCCGAGTGGGCCTTGTTGAAGGCGTACGCGGAGAAGGGGACAACGACGTCCCACAGGGCCTTGATCGACTCCTCGGAATAGCCGTTGTCCACCATGCCCTGGCGGAAGCCCTTGAACTGCTGGTCCAGGACCTCCTTCTTCTTCTTACCCATCGCCTTACGCAGAATGTCTGCCTGACCCAGCGAGTAGCCAGCCAGCTTCTGGGCGATCTGCATGACCTGCTCCTGATACACGATCAGACCGAAGGTCGTACCCAGGATGTCCTTAAGCGGTTCTTCCAGCTCCGGGTGGATGGGAGTAATCTCCTGACGCCCGTTCTTACGCAGCGCGTAGTTCGTGTGCGAGTTCGCGCCCATCGGACCCGGACGATACAAGGCACCGACGGCCGAGATATCTTCGAAGTTGTCGGGCTTCATGAGCTTGAGGAGGTCGCGCATGCCGCCACCATCCAGCTGGAACACGCCGAGGGTCTCGCCTCGTCCCAGTAGCTCATACGTCTTCTTATCGTCGAAGGCCAGGTGATCGAGGTCCGGGTCTGGCTTGCCGTTGAGCGCGATGTTCTCAAGGGCGTCGGACACGACCGTGAGGTTACGCAGACCCAAGAAGTCCATCTTCAGCAGGCCGAGCGTCTCGCACGTCGGGTAGTCAAACTGAGTGATGATCGCGCCGTCCTGCGGGCGCTTCATGATCGGGATGATGTCCGTGAGCGTGTGGGAGCTCATGATGACCGCGCACGCGTGCACGCCCCACTGACGCGTCAGCCCCTCCAGGCCGAGCGCGTACTGGACGACCTCGTGCGTGTCGGGGTTCTCCTCGTAGAACTTACGGAACTCCGAGGCCTCGGCGTAGCGCTTGTCCTTCTCATCGAAGATGCCGTGGACCGTGATGTCTTTGCCCATAATGGCCGGGGGCAGGGCTTTGGTGAGCTGCTCGCCGACCTTGAAGTCCTTGCCGAGAATGCGCGCAGAGTCCTTCAGGGCCTGCTTGGTTTTAATCGTGCCGTAGGTGACAACCTGGCTGATGCGGTCCTCACCGTACTTGCGCTTCACGTAGGCGATGACCTCGTCGCGCCTACGTTCGTCGAAGTCGACGTCAAAGTCAGGCATGGAGATTCGCTCGGGGTTGAGGAATCGTTCGAAGATCAGACCGTGATCGAGGGGGTTCAACTCGGTGATCTTCATGGCGTAGGCGACCATCGATCCGGCACCCGAACCACGACCGGGCCCCACGCGGATGCCCTGCGACTTCGCCCAGTTGATGTAGTCGGCGACGGTCAGGAAGTAGCCGGGGAAACCCATCGAAATGATGACGTCTTCCTCGTACTGGGCCTGCTTGCGCACGGCGTCAGGGATGCCGTTCGGGAAGCGATCACGCAGGCCTCGTTCGACCTCCTTGATGAACCACGAGGTCTTGTCTTCGCCCTCGGGCACCGGGAAGTCGGGCATGTAGTTCGCGCCCTCCTTCGTGGTCGTAAAGTGCACGTCGCAGCGCTCGGCGATCTCGAGGGTCGAGTCGCAGGCGCTGGGCAGCTCACTCCACAGCGAACGCATCTCATCCGAGGAACGGATGTAGTAGCCATCACCGTCGAACTTGAATCGGTCTGGGTCGTTAATGCGCGAACCGGAGTTGATGCACAGGAGCGCATCCTGGATCTTGCGGTCGTCGCGCTTGACGTAGTGCGCGTCGTTGGTGGCCACGAGGGGCGCATTCATAAGCTTGGCGATCTCGAGGACCTGCTGGTGGGTGCGTCGCTCGATATCGATGCCGTGGTCCATGACCTCGACGTAGAAGTTTTCCGCCCCGAAAATGTCGCGCAGCTCCGCGGCCTCAGCCACGGCCTCGTCCCACTGCCCCAGGCGCAGGCGCGTCTGCACGGCACCCGACGGGCAGCCCGTGAACACGATGAGGCCCTCGTGGAACTGGGCGAGCAGTTCCTTGTCGGCGCGCGGCCACTTGCCGAACTGGCCGTCCGTCGAGGCGTAGGACCCCAGGCGGAAGAGATTATGCATGCCCGTCGTGTTGTAGGCGATGAGAGTCAGGTGGTTGTAGGAACCGCCGGCGCTCACGTCGTCGGCGCGCTGCCACGGCTCACCCCACAGGACCTTCTGACGATCAAAGCGCGACGTGCCAGGGGTCACGTACGCCTCAAGCCCGATGATCGGCTTGACACCGGCGTTCTTGCAGTTCGTGTAGAAGTCGTAGGCACCGAACAGGTATCCGTGATCGGTCAGGCCAATCGCGGGTTGCCCGAGGCGTGCCGCTTCCTCCGCCATTGCTTTCGTCTTCGCCGCTCCATCCAGCATCGAATACTCGGAGTGGTTGTGAAGGTGCACGAAGGAATCAGCCATGCGTCGATTCTACTGGCCGTGGCGCGCGCGGGGCCGTGCAACGCACGAGTGCACGCGGTCGTTCATCTCACGGCCCACTCATCGACGAGGCCGTGGCTGGGATGTACTGTCACCTCCGTCTTAGGCGCCAGGGTGACGCAGCCTGTCGAGGGCCACCTCCAGGTCGGCCGGATAGGGGCTGGACACACTCATCGGCATGCCCGTTCGCGGGTGAGCGAAGCCGAGACGAACGGCGTGCAGCCACTGTCGGGTGAGTCCCAGGCGCTCCGCCTGAGTGGGGTCTGCGCCATAGAACGTATCGCCCACGCAGGGGTGACCGACGGCGGCCATATGCACGCGGATCTGGTGGGTACGTCCCGTCTCCAGGTGTACCTCCGTGAGTTGTGCCCCCGCCATGAGTTCCAGGGTGTCGTAGTGGGTGACGGCTCGCTTGCCGCCGTCAATGACGGCCATACGCCATTCACGGGAAGGGTGGCGACCGATCGGAGCGTCGATCGTGCCCGAGGCCGGGTCGAGGTGACCGGCGACGACGGCGTGGTACACCTTCTCGATGGTGCGCTCCTTGAAGGCCCGCTTCATGACCGTGTAGGCCAGCTCTGACTTGGCAACCATCATCGCCCCCGAGGTCCCCACGTCGAGGCGGTGGACGATACCCTGTCGCTCAGGCGGGCCATAGCTGGTGATGCGGTAACCCGCTGCCTCCAAATTCCCCAGGACCGTGGGCCCCTCCCATCCGGGACCGGTGTGTGCGGCGACGCCCACGGGCTTGTCGACGACGACAATGTCCTCATCGTCGTACAGGATTCCCATGTCAGTCACGGGCGTCGGCTTACTCTCAGGCTCGGGGATCGTCACCTCGATAATGTCGAAAGCGCCCAGTCGATCCGATTTCCCGGCAGTCACGCCATTAATCAGGACATATCCATCCCCCGCCAGCTCCGCACAGCGCGAGCGTGACAGGCCGAGCATGCGGGCCAGGGCGGCATCCACACGCTCGCCCACCAGGGCATCGGGCACGGGAAGCATCCGAGAACTCACTTGCTCCCTTCCTCTCGGGGTTCACGCGACAGAGCCAGCGCCAGCCACGCTGCACCGAGCACAATCCAGATATCCGCAACATTTCCAACGAACCAGGTGCCGTAGGCGATGAAGTCGGTGACGTGCCCGACGCCAAACCCAGGCTCACCGGTCAGCCGATCAATCAGGTTGCCGACCGCGCCGCCCATGAGCAAGCCAATGGCCAGCAGCGTTGACGACCTACGCACGCGGATTGCCAACGCACCGAGGAAGCCCATGATGAGGAGCGTAAAGACGGTCAACAGCCACGTGCTGTTGGCGCCTAAGGAAAAAGCGGCACCTGAATTGTGCACGAGCCTCAGCGAGAGCAACTCACCCAGGATCGGCCGGTCACTGCCATCCCCGAGGGCGACGCGCGCCCATGCCTTCGATGCCTGGTCGGAGACAATCGCGACGGCCAGGAGAACTAACGCCCAGATCCACGTCGTGCGTGAGATAAACGAACGAGTTGAGTCAGCCATGGTTCCCTATCTTAAAGGACCGGCGGCGGCACACCGTAGGGTGCACCGCCGCCAGGAAAGAGGTATGCGATCAGTTCTCGTTGTTGCCGACCTCGTTGAGGAGGGACTCGAGGTGGTTGCGCAGGTTCGAGCGGTACTCGGACTCGAAAGTACGCAGGCCGTTGATCTTGTTCTCGAGCAGCTCACGCTCCTGCTCGAGCTGCTTGAGGACGTTGTCCTTCTGCTTCTGAGCATCGGCGATGATCGACTCGCGCTCGGCCTTGGCCTCGGCGATGATCTTCGCGCTCTGCTCCTCGCCATCGCGCACGTACTCGTCGTGGACGCGCTGGGCGAGGGCCAGCATGGAAGTGGCGGACTCGGGATCCTGCGGCCCGGTGAAGGTCGGCATCACGGGGGCGGGCGTCTCGACAACCGCGGGAGCTGGGGTCTCGACAGGGGTGAAATCGCCGTTGGAGAGCTCAGCGACGCGGCGCTCAGCGGCCTCCAGCTTTTCCTTGAGTTCCTGGTTTTCCATCTGCAGGGAGTAGATGGTGGAGACTACCTCGTCAAGGAACTCATCGACCTCGTCCTGGTCGTATCCCTCGCGGAACTTGACGTACTGGAACTTCTTGTTGAGGACATCCTCAGTAGTGAGCAGGGCCATTGCTTCGCCTCTCGGTCGTTTCGATTGACAAGCGGAAAACCGCATGCCTGGACGACCGGGAAGGCCGCCCGCTATCACGTCACAAAAATAATAACTGATATGGTCACACGAACAACATTCATCACGGCCCGAGTGTCGCATATGTGCGACCTCTCATGCCCGAATTTAATACCTATTGGCTAATGAAGTAGAGAGTGTTCGCAAACCGTTGTGCAACATATAGGATGAGGAACAACACCATAAAACCGACATCGATTGCCATTCCTCCACCGAGTCGCAGAGGCGGAATGAAGCGATCGAACCAGCGGATCGGCGGGTCGGTGAGCGCATACAGAAGGTTCGCCACGACCAGAACGATTCCGCGGGGACGCCATCCGCGCGCACAAAACGGGACCAAGTCCAGAATCACGCGCGCGAACAGCACCATCATGTAGAGGTTGATAAGGACACTGAGGCCCCACCCAACCCAGGATAGAACGATCACCGGCGAACTCAGCCCTGGTTGTAGAGGGACCCGCGGCGAGCCGAGGACGAGCTGTCACCGGCCACCTCGACCGAGGCCGGGGACAGCAGGAATACACGAGCCGTCACGCGCTCGATGACACCGTGCAGACCGAAGGTCAGGCCGGCGGCGAAGTCCACGAGGCGACGAGCTTCCTCCTCGCCCATGTCGGTGAGGTTGATGATGACCGGCGTGCCATCTCGGAAAGCCTCGCCGATGGTGACGGCGTCAGAGTAAGCGGTGGGGTGGATCGTCACGATACGTGTGAGATCCTCGGCGGGCTCCTCGCGTCGGATGGCAGTCAGCGTCGGGCGGGAGACGGGGGTGATATCGGCCACGGGGGCTACCTCTTCCACTTCGTCGACCTCGTCGAAGTCCTCGAACTGGTCAAACTGGTCGATGGGTTCATTGACCGAGTACCAGCCCATGAACTTGCGTGCTCGTGCACCGAACGAATTACTCATCATTCCTCCTTCTGCCGATGCATAGCCACAAGCTACAGGCGCTTGACGGTTACGTCGCGCAGGGCACCCGGCGCGTCGCGAGGAGTGACACACACAGAACCCGGTCACACCCGCTGACGAGGCGAGGCAGTGGAGTCTGTGCGGATCACGCACCCTCGATGCGCGTACCGCATCAGTTAGACGGGAATGATGATCAGCGCTTGACGACCACACCCAGAATCGGCTCGGTACGAGAAAAGATCGGAGTCTTCGAGCGTGCAGCGGGGGTCCGTCAGGACACGCACCCCCAGCTCCCTCAGCTGGGTGCTAGCTGCCGCCGGGAGGTCAAGGGAGGGAGTTCCCCACGAGGTGTGCGCCCTGATCCCCGGCATGTCGGCCTCGCTCTCGCTCGCCATGTGTTCCGGCACCTCGTAGCAGCGTCCGCAGATAGCCGGACCGATGAGAGCGAGGATTGCCTCATCCGTCAGTGAACGAATCTGCTCGACAGCAGCGGTCAGGATCCCCCCGAGCAGGCCGCGCCTGCCCGCGTGAACAGCCGCGACGACTTCACCGCGTGCTGCGGAGAGGACAACGGGCAGACAATCAGCTGTCTGGACGGCAAGAGCGGGTGCACTTCGCCAGCCACGAGCATCGATCACGACACCGTCAGCCTCGACGGGACCCCATTCTCCCGGCGCGGGACGAGCAAGAGCCGTTCCAGCACTGGCCAACATCGGTACTCTGTCTGCATGCACGATGGTCTCGACCCGGGTCGAATGCGTCTGATTCATCCAGACAATGTCCCGTCCCAATCGGCGCGCCATAGCTTCCCGGCGCGCCCGGACCAGCGCCGGATCGTCGCCCACGTGCAGGCCCACATTGCCTGCAAGTGCGCCGGTGCTCGGGTCCACCTCGGTGAGGTGGACCCGAGCACCGGCAAGAAACTGCATCGCCATCAGCGCAGGAAGGGAGGAATATCCAGCTCTTCCTTCTCCGGCGCCTCGGGGTAGACGCGAGGCACCTCGAAGGAACGATCAGACTCGTTCTCCTCGTACTCGACGGCGGCCAGAGGCTCAACCACAGCCGAAGCGGACTCGCGCACGGGCGCAGCCACATCCAGGCGATGCTGCGGGCGACGAGTCGACAGCTGCGTGATGCGAGAGGTCTCGGGAGCCGGAGCCTTCGCCCCGGGGGCGGCAGAACGCTTCTGAGCGACGGAGGCAGACACCCGAGAAACAGCAGGAAGCGCCGGGGGAACCTCCGCGACATCGTCGAAGCCAGCCGCAATGACCGTGACACGAATCTCGTCGCCGAGGGTATCGTCGACGACCACGCCGAAGATGATGTTCGCCTCCGGGTGAACGGCTTCGCGCACCAGCTGCGAGGACGCGAAGACCTCCTGCAGGCTAACGTCAGAACCACCCTGGAAGAACATGAGCACGCCGTGGGCGCCGTCAATCGATGCCTCAAGCAGCGGGGAGGAGATGGCGCTCTCAACAGCGCGCAGCGCACGATCCTCGCCCGTAGCCGCGCCGATACCCATGAGCGCCGAACCGGCGTCCTTCATGACAGACTTGACGTCGTTGAAGTCGACGTTGATGAGGCCCGGGGTGGTGATCAGCTCGGTGATGCCCTGGACGCCCGAGAGCAGGACCTGGTCGGCAGCGCGGAATGCATCGAGCACGGAGATGGAGACGTCCGAGATCTCCAGGAGACGGTCGTTCGGAATGACGATCAGGGTGTCAACCTCTTCGCGCAGCGTGGTCACACCGCCTTCGGCCTGCGCCGCGCGGCGGTTACCCTCGAAGGAGAAGGGACGAGTCACAACTCCCACGGTCAGCGCGCCGGCCTCGCGAGCCACGCGGGCGACCACGGGAGCAGCACCCGTCCCGGTGCCGCCGCCTTCGCCAGCGGTCACGAAGACCATGTCCGCGCCTTCAAGCGCGGCGGCAATCTCGTCAATGTGATCCTCGGCGGCCTTGCGACCGACGGCAGGATCCGCGCCGGCACCCAGGCCGTGCGTCAGTTCGCGGCCGATGTCAAGCTTCGTTTCGGCATCGGACATGAGCAGAGCCTGCGCGTCAGTATTGACCGCGATGAACTCAACGCCCTTGAGGCCGACCTCGATCATTCGGTTCACGGCGTTAACTCCGCCGCCGCCGACGCCGACGACCTTGATCACTGCCAGGTGGTTTTGCGGTGTCGCCATGGATGTCTCCCTTGCATCAGACCCTCAACCTTTAGTTGAAGGTTGATGTTTAATGTGCTTCGTGTCGGAAAGAAATTAGGGGTCCGCGCGCAATCCTTCAAGCCAACACGCGGACAATGGATAAGACCTAACTGGTCACAGGATGATTGGGCGCCGATACGTCGTAGGTCGTCGCCTTCACATTCGCGAGCAAAGTGGCGAGAACCCGAGCCTTTTGGGGCGCATCTCCGCTGGTTCCCCACTTGACAGTCTGCCCTCCACGCAGGGTGAAATTCACCTGCGTTCCGGTCGAGGTAATCGCGGAAACCTGCGAACGCGTCGACTGGTCTAACGCACCCAACATGGAAGCCACATCAGAGGCTCCCGCGGCGCGATCCCCCGAGAGGGTGACAAGCGGATATCCGCCAACACTGCTCACTCGTTCAAAGCGCACACCCTGATCGTCGACCAGCCAGTAGGTTCCTTCGGCAGCCTCAACCGCGATGCCCGCACGCATCGTCACGGACACCTTGAGGCTCGTCGGCCACCGACGAGACACCGACGCCGACTTGACGGCCACGTTCTCCTGAACCGCACGCGAGACCGCCTGCGTGTCCAGGCGCGTGAGCGGCACACCCTCGAAAGGGGATACTGACGAACGCACCGAGTCGACGGTCACAAGCGTTCCGTCCTCGCCCGTCACCTGAATATTCCCGGTCGACAAGGCAAACAGCGGCGAGAAGAACGCCAGCCATCCCACGCCAACCACGAGCGCAACCGTCACCACGGACACCGCGATACGGCGCAGTAACAGCATGCGCCGCGCGCGCGTGCGCTCGCGCAGCCGATCCCCCAGGTCCGTCGCTTCCTCGCTGCCCAGCAGCGTGGCCGCGTCGGCCGCCGCAACGGGAGTCGCGAGCACACCGCGCGTCGTGCGGCGTTCGACGGCGCGCGAGTGTCGTTCCTCGCCCTGCTCGCGGGCGGCGCGCTCAGCACGCGCACGGGCTCGACGCTCGCGCGCCTCCTCCCGGGAACTCTTCTCGCCTCCGCGCTCACGAGTCCTGCGCTGAGCAAAACCTTCCCGAGCGCTACGTTGGGTTCCCTCACGAGGGTTGTGCTCCTCGCTGCCCTTCCCCGGGCGCACCCGACGCGGCGAGGCCGGGGTGGCCTCGCCGACATCGGGTTCGTCGCCCGCGGCGTCGGTGACGGCGGAGGGCTGCTCGCGCCTGCCCCCCGGTCGCCTCGGGGAGGGAGGCCTCATACCTCCATCCGCTTCCACTCGTCAAGAACGTCAGTGCCGCAGCGAGTGATTGACCCCGCGCCCATCGTCACACACACGCCGCCCTCGGGCGTCAAGGACGCTGCAAGGCGCGCCGCCTCGTGCATGTCCTCAACGTAGGCAGCACCGGGCACGCGAGAGGAGATCAACGTCGAATCGACGCCGGGTTCCGGATCCTCGCGGGCACCATAGATCCCCGCGAGTACAACGTGGTCTGCGCCGGACAGTGCGGCGGCGAAACGCTCCGCAAAAATACGCGTGCGCGAGTAGAGATGCGGCTGGAAGACAACCGTGACCGCTCCCCCGTCCGCGACGACGCGAGCCTCACGGATCGCTGCCTCCACCTCGGTCGGGTGATGCGCGTAGTCATCGAAGAGACGGCGGGTGCCCACCTGGCCGCGGGCCTCAAACCGGCGAGCCGCGCCCGTGAACTGACCCAGTCCGTCGGCGACGGCCTGCGGATCCAGGCCACACTCGATACCAGCCACCCACGCGCCCGCAGCGTTGAGCACGTTATGCTCGCCCGGCACGCCCATGACCAGCTCGGCGCTGCGGTCCCCCCACGCCAGCGAAGCGGAGGCACCACGAGCTTCGACACGTACGTCGGAGATCACGACATCGGGCGTGTGCAGCGCACGACCAGCACGTCCGTAAGTCACGACGCGCAGGCCCTCGGCCCGCGCCGCGGACGCCAAGCGCACCGCGCCCTCGTCCTCCGCGCAGGTCACCAGGAGGCCCCCGGGCACCATGCGGCGAGCGAACTCGACGAAAATCTGCTCAAACTCCTCGCGCGAGTGGTAGCGATCCAGATGATCGGGCTCCACGTTTGTCACGATCTCGATGGACGGAGAATAGTTCAGGAACGAGCCATCCGACTCATCGGCCTCGGCGACGAACACGTCACCCGCACCCAGGTGCGCACCCGTCCCCAGCTGCGGCAAAACGCCGCCCACCGCCACGGACGGATCCAGCCCGCACGCCGCCAGTGCAATCGCCAGCATGCCCGACGTCGACGTCTTGCCGTGCGCGCCCGCCACGCCGACGAAACGCATGCCCGACGCGGCCAGCGCCAGTGCCTGCGAGCGGTGGATAACCCGCTGTCCGCGTTCACGCGCGATTGCCAGTTCCGGGTTACTCTCGCGGATCGCCGTGGACACCACGACGACGGCTGTCGGGTCCACGTGGGAGGCATCATGACCGACGTAGACTCGCACGCCTACCGAACGCAGATGATCGAGGACAGCGGAATCCTCACGATCCGACCCCTCAACCGTCGCGCCACGCGAGGCCAACAGCTCCGCGACGACGCTCATTCCCGCGCCGCCGATACCAATCAGATGGAAACGATCCCGCAGCGTCGGCTCACTCATGGCCGTCCTCCTTCACCTGTGCCAATGCCAGATCCGCCAGCGCGCGAGCCGCGCCCGCACGCCCCAGCGACTGCGAGGCAGCCGCCATCTCCGCCAGACGCGTCGACCCCAGCAGCGGGAAGACGTTGCTGCGCACAAAGTCGGCGGTGAAATCCTTGTCATCGATGAGCTGCGCGCCACCCGCCTCAACGTGGTCCTTAGCGTTGAGGCGCTGCTCACCGTTACCAATCGGCAGCGGCACGTAGATGCACGGAAGCCCCAGGGCCTCCATCTCGGCGACCGTGCCCGCGCCCGAACGGCACACGACCAGGTCCGCCACCGCCAGCGCGTCCTCCATCGTCGTCAGGTAATCAATGACGTGCCAGCGATCCGAAACACCGGCGGCCTCAACGGCGGCGCGTACCGGCTCGTCCTTGCCGCGACCCGTCAGGTGCACGACCTGCGCGCCTTCGGGCAGCGCATCCGCGCCGCCCGTCATCGACTCGTTCACGTGGAGCGCCCCCAGCGATCCACCGGTCACAAGCAGGGTCGGAGCCTCGGGATCAACCCCCAGGCGTTCGGCGGCCTCGCGGCGCGCCTGCGCAGCCCCTTCGGAGGTTGCGCGACGGTTCGCCAGATCAGCGATGGCAGAACGCAGCGGCAAGCCGGTCACAACCGTCTCACCCACGCGAGCAGCCAGCGGCGACGAGGGGAACGTCAGAGCGACGACCCGCGCGTTGCGCGCACCCACCTTATTCGCCAGGCCCGGACGCGCGTTCTGCTCGTGGATGACGATCGGAACGCCAGCGCGCTTCGCAGCGATATAGGCGGGGGTCGACACGTAGCCGCCAAAGCCCACCAGCACGTCCGCGCCCTCAAGCGCCTGCTCACAGCGCGTGACCGCATCCGAGAAGCGAGAGGGCAACGTGAAGAAAGCCAGCGAGGGGCGACGCGGGAGCGGTACGCGCGGGATCTCCACAAGCGGGAACCCTGCGGCCGGAACCAGGTCCGCCTCCAGGCCCGCCTTCGTGCCCAGCACAACCACCTCGGCGCCACTGTCGCGCAGCTGCGCGGCCGTCGCCAAAAGAGGATTCACGTGGCCGGCGGTTCCGCCGCCAGCCATCACAACCTTGACCATAAGCGTCTCCTTAACGCAAGCGTGAGCTGAAAGTTTATCGAGCGGAGCGCCTGCGGGGTGCCACCCGCGGGTCGCGACCAGCCGAGGCCTCGTCCGGCCTCCCAATCATCCACATCCCCGCGCGCGCACGCGCAAAGGACGCCACGACCGCCACTGAGGTGATCGTGAACAGGAAAGACGAGCCGCCGTAAGACACGAGCGGCAGGGGCACGCCGATGACCGGACCCACGCCCGTCACCGACAAGACATTAATAACGGTCTGCACGCCAATCCACGTGCCGACACCAGAGGCCGCAATCACCACGAAAAGATCCTCGGCCTCGCGCGCCACGCGGAACATACCCCACACGAGCAGCGCCAAACACAGCAGCACCGCGAACGTGCCGAGCAGGCCGAACTCCTCGCCAACGATCGCGAAAATGAAGTCCGTGTGCGCCGCCTGCAGGTAGTTCCACTTCTCACGCGATGCACCCGGCCCAAGGCCCGTCAGGCCACCCGAACCCAGCGCCCACAGCGAGTGGTCGATCTGCTCGGGCGCGGACTCGTCCGGCCCCTTCGACGTACCCGGCAGCACCGCGAGGACGCGACGAATACGCGTCGGATTCGACAACACGAGCAGAACCAGAGTCGGAATCGCCAGCATCAGGAGGACACCAAACCAACGCTTGGGAAGGCCCGCGACCCACACGGCCCCCAGCGCACCCATGGCGACAACCATCGCCGTGCCCATGTCGCGACCCAGCATGACCGCGCCCAGCGCAACGAGAATGGGCAGTACAACCGCGATACTCATTGCCTTCACATCCGAGCGCTTCGACGCGGACTTCGCGACAATCCACGCGAGGAAAACGACGAGCGCCAGTTTCAGCAGCTCTGACGGCTGAGCCATGATCGGCCCCATCTTCACCCAGTTCGCGTTGCCGCCCTCCGAGCGCCCGAGCGGAGTAATAACGAGGCTCTGAAAAACAAGCGCAAACAGAAACAACGGGGCGGCCATGGTCATCAGCGCGCGCTGCGGAATCAGCTGAACAATCGCCGCAATCACAAGCGATGACACAATGATAAGGAGCGGACGCGCGTACGCCGTATACGGGTTCTCCCCCTCGGCGATCGACGTCACCGTCTGCGCGGAAAAGCCCATGACGAGACCGAAAAACGAGAGCATCAGAGCCGGAATGATGACCAGAAAATAAGTCATCACCGGATTCGCCTGGTGCTCCTGCCCCGACCCGAAACGGATTCGGGGAACGTTCACCGTCGGAATGTGCCAGCCGCGCTTATTCGTCGCCACCCGCGCTCCCCCACTGGGCCGCCAGGCGCCGCACCGCGTCGGCGAAGACGTCGCCGCGCTGACCATAGTTGTCGAACTGATCCCACGACGCGCAGGCCGGGGCGAGCACCACGGTGTCACCCGGACGTGACAGAGCCACGGCCTCGTTGACGACGGAGAACATCCAATCCTCGTGGCCGTCCACCTCGACGAAAGGAACGTCGGGGGCGCAGGCCGCCAGCTCCTTGACGAGCACGCTGCGATCCGCGCCGATCACAACCACGCCACGCAGGGTCGGCTCGACCTGGCTAATGAGTTCCGCGAAATCCTGCCCCTTCGGGTCGCCGCCGACGATCCAGATGGCGCTGCGCGGGGGCAGCCCGGCCAGCGAGGCACGGGCAGCATGGGCATTCGTTGCCTTCGAGTCGTCGATCCACGTCAGGTCTGCAGCGCGCGCGACTACGGCTCGGCGGTGACCGGCGGGGCGGAAGGCTCGCAAGCCCGCCTCCACGGCCTCGGGTTCAACGCCGTAGGCCCGCGCCAGGGCCGCTGCAGCCAGCGCGTCCGAGAGAACTGCGGGCGAAGGATGGTCTCCGTATGCCCCCGCCAGGTCGGAAATATGGGCCAGAGCGATCGCGTGACGGTGACGGTCGTCGACGAACGCGCGATCCACCAGCAGGCCTTCAACGATGCCAAACTGCGAGACAGTCGGGGCACCGAGCGTCAGGCCAATCGCCCGAGCCCCCTCCACGACGTCCGCGTTCTCCACCATGGCCTCAACCGTGCGATCCGCAGCGGGGTACACGCAGGCGCGCACCGTGTTCTCGTACACGCGCGCCTTGTCGGCCGCATACGCCTCGACGCTGCCGTGCCAATCGAGGTGATCGGCGTCCACGTTCAGGCAGATGGAAGCAAGCGGGCGCACCGTGTAGGCGGTATGCAGCTGGAAGCTCGACAGCTCAACGGCGAATACCTCGGCGTCGGAGTCAATCGCGCGCGTGATCGGGGTGCCGATATTGCCGACTTCCTCGGCCTTGACGCCCGATGCGCGCAGGATCTCCCCCAGCATGCCAACCGTCGTCGTCTTGCCGTTCGTGCCCGTCACAGTCAACCACGGGCGACCGGCGTGAGGCCCCTCCTCCTGGAGACGCCAGGCCAACTCCACCTCGCCCCACAGGTCGATTCCCGCCTGCGCGCAGGCCTCGAACACGGGGTGATGCGCGGGGATACCGGGGGAAACGACGACGAGGTCGGGGCGTGCCTCCAGCACCGCGCGTGCCAAGGCGTCTGCGTCCTCCTCAACGTGGACGCAAACGTCCGCGACCTCGTCGAAAAACAGCGTCGCGGCGGGGCCAGCCGCAAAAGCGCTCACGCACCAGTCGCGGGACAGAAGAGCGCCCGCGGCACCCTGGCCGGACTTACCCCAGCCGATAACAGCAGCACTGCGGCTCATCGAGCAGACACCCACTCGGCGTAGAAGATACCCGCGCCGGTGACAGCGATAATCGCGGCGATCAGCCAGAAGCGGATGACGATGGTGACTTCCTTCCAGCCCATAAGCTCGAAGTGGTGGTGCAAGGGTGCCATGCGGAAGACCCGCTTACCCGTCGCTTTGAAGACGCTGATCTGAATGACGTCGGACAGAACGACTGCCACGAACAGACCACCGACGACGATGGCAAGAAGCTGCGTCTGGGTGAGGATCGACAGGCCGGCCACGGCACCACCGAGGGCCAGGGAACCCGTGTCGCCCATAAAGATCTGCGCGGGGGACGCGTTCCACCACAGGAAGCCGGCGAGCGCACCGATGAGAGCGGCGCAGAAGATCGCCAGGTCCAGCGGGTCACGCGTCGAATAGCAGGCCGCACGGTTCACGTCCGGCTGCGTGCACGCCTGAATACGCTGGAAGTAGGCGATGAAGGTGTAGGCACCAAAGACAAAGATCGACACACCCGCCGCCAGGCCGTCCAGGCCGTCCGTCAGGTTGGTGGCGTTCGACCAGGCCGTGACGATGAGGTTCGTCCAGATGAGGTAGAGGATGACACCGATGACCATGCCGGCGAATCCGAGAGTCAGCGGCGTCGGACGGGCGAAGGAAATCTCCAGCGTGCCCGCGAGTTCACCGAACTCGTTAGGCCGGATCAGAGTGCCACCCGCGAACAGGGAGGCGACGGCGACCTGGCCGACAATCTTGCCCGAGGGGTGCAAGCCCAGCGAGCGCTGACGCATGATCTTGATGCCGTCATCAAGGAGACCAATGGTTCCCAGGCCCACAAAGAGGAAGGCCAGCAGGATGCCCGACCACGAGGGGCCAGCACCTGCGAAGAGCGCACCGATCAGCCAGGCGACCACGGTCGCCAGGATGATCACAACGCCGCCCATCGTCGGCGTTCCACGCTTCGTCAGGTGCTGCGTCGGCCCATCCTGGCGGATGAATTGGCCGTAGTGATGCAGCACCAGGAAACGGATGAGCAGCGGTGTGCCCATCACAGACAGCGCCATCGCGATGATGAACGCAGCGATAAGACCAATCACCGGGTCATTCCCTTCTCCCGCAGGATGTCAGCCACCTGCCATGAATATGAACCAAAAGAACCCTTCACCAGGACGACGGCACCGTCCGCGGCGAATTCCAGAGCCAGGCGGGCTGCGTCGGCAGGATCTTCCGCAACCACACGGTTGGTCACCGCGCTGGCTCCCTCCAGATAGTAGTGCGCGTCGGCACCCAGGCCAATAAGCGTCTCTACGCCCGCCTCGGCAACCATCGCGCCAACCTGCTCATGCAGAGGTTGAGAGTCCTCCCCCAGCTCGAGCATCTCCCCCAGGACCGCGATCTTCCGGGACTCAGCGCCGATCGATGCGAGCGCGGCGATCCCCGCGCGCATCGAGTCGAGGTTCGCGTTGTAGGAGTCGTCGATGAGAGTGAGCTCGCAGCCATCCACGACGAGCTCATGCACATCCATGCGGTGGGGACTCAGGGCGCGGGCGTTCGAGAGCACCTTGGCGACGGTCGCCAGGTCCACGCCCAGGGTAAGGGCACCCGCGGCGGCCGCCAACGCATTGGCCACGTGGTGGCGGCCAACAATTGCCAGCGAAACCTCGGCACTGCCCTCAGGTGTCACCAGAGTGAAGGACGCACGATCCGCGCGGTCCATGTGCACGTCGCACGCGCGCACGTCCGCGCGCTCGTTGCCCGAAGCAGAGAAGCGAACAATCGTGCCAGTCGCCAGAGGCGCCATCGCCTCGACGTTCGGATCGTCGGTGTTAAGAATGACAGGCCCGCCGGGGCGGGTGCCCTTGATGAGTTCGGCCTTCGCGGCAGCAACGCCCTCGAAACCGCCGAAGCCACCCACGTGAGCATGGCCCACACACAACTCAATGGCCACGTCCGGGGAAACAATATCCGTCAGGTACGCGATATGGCCGGGACCCGACGCACCCATCTCCAGGACCAAGTGTCGCGTCGTCTCGTCAGCCTGCAGGACAGTCAGGGGCAGCCCGACCTCATTGTTGAACGACAGCTTGGGAGCCACCGTCGGCCCGTCAGCGCTCATGATCTGGAAGAGCAAGTCCTTCGTGGTCGTCTTGCCCACGGACCCCGTCATCGCGATGACGTCCAGCGCCCCAGTGGATCGCAGCGCCTCGACGTGCGCGCGAGCAAGGGCACCCAGCGCCTCAGTCGAATCCTCGACGACGATCTGTGCCACAGCCTCGTCAACCTCATGCTCGACGATGACGGCGACCGCTCCGCGCTCCACGGCACCGGCCACGAAGGCGTGCCCGTCGGCGCTCTCACCGCGACGCGCGACGTACAGCGACCCCGCCTGCGCCTCTCGGGAATCGGTCACCACGCTTCCGGTGACGCCCACGTCGTTTCCCACGAGGCGACCAGAAACCGCCTCAGCAATCCACTGCGCTGATGTCCGCATGCTTCTTCTCCTTCAGGCTCACGGAGTCGTCGGGTACAGGGTAGCCGACCCAGACGAGGCCGGAATACCCAAGTTACCAACGGCAGAACGTGCTATGTCACCGAACAGAGGCGCCGACGACTCAGACGACACCGACGCCACCCTCGGATTATAGAGGACCACGGCAATGGCCAGACGCGGAGCATCAACCGGGACGATGCCGGCCGTCGTCGACACAAGGCCTGACAAACCGTCGATAATGGTCTCCGCGGTACCCGTCTTCACGGCGACGCGATACCCCGGAACCTTCGAGGCGGCTGCGGTACCCAAGTCATCTTCGACGACGGACTCCATCATGGTCAGCAGCTGCGAGGCAGTCGTCGCCTCCAGGACCTGCACCGGCTGGGTCCCCTCAGGAACCTCGACCGTGCCATCCGCGTTCGTCCACGACTTCACGATGTGCGGCATGATACGCACGCCACCGTTCGCGATCGTCGCGAGCGCCGACGCCTCCTGAACCGCCGTAATCGCGTACGCCTGACCGAACATCGTCACGTAACGATCACGGCCCTTCCAGTCGTCGGAGCTGCGCAGCAGGCCAGCCGACTCACCGGGCAGCTCGATACCCGTCTCCTGGCCAAAGCCAAAGGCACGCATCATCGAATAGCGCTGATCATCCGTCATCGTCTGACCAATCAGCACGGTACCCGTGTTCGACGACTCGGCCAGCACGCCCGTCGCCGTCAGCGACTCACCACCATGCTGATGGAAGTCCGTGATCGGGCCGCCCGCGTCCGGCAGATTCAGCGAGTAGGGAACCTGGAACACGCTGGTCGGCGTAATCGTCCCCTGGTTCAGGGCAGCACCCACGGTAATGAGCTTTCCCACCGAACCCGGCTCAAAGGTGTCCTGCACGGCATGCACCTTCTGCGGGTGAGCATTGTCCGGCTCCTTCGAGTTCGAGTCGGCTATTACCAGAATATGGCCCGTCGCAACGTCCTCGATAACGACCGTTCCCCAGTCCGCCTGGTGCTTCGCGACACGCGCGTCCAACAGGTCCTGAACCTGATGCTGCAGATCAGCGTGGATCGTCAGCTCCACCGATCCGCCGTTCTTCGGCTCGACCGTAGTGCGCTTGCCGCCCGGCATGACCGCGCCGTTGGGAGCGATCTCGAAGGCCTGCGCGCCCGGCGTGCCCGTCAGCAGCTGGTCAAACTGAGCTTCCATACCCGATGACCCCTGCCCCTCGGCATTCACCGTACCAATAACGGGGGCCGCAACGTTCCCATTCGGATACTCACGCTCAAAGACCGACTCCCACTCGATCCCGTAAATGTCGAGCTTGCGGATCTCTCGGTAGGTCACCGCGTCAACATTGCGCTTGATGTACTCGTAGGTTGACTCCCCCAGCATCATGCCGCCCAGTTCCGCCTCATCCACGCCCAGGAGAGGGGCGAGCTGGTGGGCGGCCTCGGCCGGGCCACGACCAACCTCGTTGCCCTCGTCATCGTAGTGAACGTAGGAACGAATGTTCACCTGGTTCACCGCAATGTCGTAGGTCTGGATCGAGTTCGCCAGCACGACGCCCGTCGCGTCCGTGATCGACCCGCGCGCTGCGGCAACAGCGGTCGACGACGTGCGCACGCGCTGCCCCTGGGCGGCCAACACCGGCCCTTCAATGATCTGGAGCTGCACTAAACGCACGCCGCATAGACACATCGCGCCGATCAGGATCACGAGGATCCAGCGCGAGCGCGATATAACGCTATCCATAGGCACTGGGGTCTGTCTTACTTCGCGGGGGTCCCGCCTTCAACGGTTCCCGTCTCAAGCGTGATGAAGCCCGAGGCACCCGCAGGCACCATACCGTTCGCCTTCGCCGCCTTCTCGAGTTCCGTCGGCGAGGCCTTACGGTCCAGCTCGGCACGCATCGTCCAGGCCTGAGCCTCCAGCTCATTGAGCTGAAGCTGCTGCTCGCGAATCGCGAAGGATGTCTGAGCCATACGCGTGTTCAGGACCATCGACGCCAGCACGGAGGCCAGCGCGACGGCCACCAGCAGCATGAGGATGGCCACGACTGATCGACGCGGGCGAGTCCCCTCGACGACGTGAAATTCGCGGACCTCCTCACGGCGCAACTCCGGACGTGCCGCGGGGCGGGCTTTGGCGGTTGCTGCACTCATGAGAGATCCTTCCAGTCGCGGATGAGTTGAGCTCCGCGCAGTCGCACGGAAGCAGATCGTGGGTTGTGGTCTTGTTCAGCTCGGTCGGCTCTTCCTGCGCCCTTGGTGAGAAGCCGCAGGCTGGGAGCCATGTCGTCGGGAATAATCGGCAGCCCGGGAGGGGCGGCACTGCTGGATCCGCGCCGCAGCACATCCTTGACTATTCGATCTTCCAAGCTCTGGTAGGACTCGACGACCAGTCGTCCTCCCACTCGCAAGCTCGCCAGGGCTTTGGGCAGCGCCCGCTCCAAGATCGTAAGCTCGTCGTTCACTGCCACGCGCAGCGCCTGGAACGTGCGCTTGGCGGGGTTACCGCCCGTGCGCCTGGCCGGCGCGGGAATGGCCTCACGAATAATGTCGACGAGTTCTCCGGTGCGCCTGATCGGCGCTTCGTCCCGACGCCGGATGACCAGTCGCGCGATGCGCGGTGCGAACTTCTCCTCGCCGTAGGTGCGCAAAATACGGATCAGTTCACCTTCCGAGGCCGTGGCCAGCAGGTCCGCTGCGCTGGGTCCGCTCGTGGCGTCCATCCGCATGTCAAGCGGCGCATCCTTGGAATAGGCGAAGCCACGCTCGGCCTCGTCCAGCTGCAGGGACGAGACGCCCAGATCCATGAGGACACCATCCACCCGCGCTCCCACGCCACACTGGCGCGCCACGGCCTCGTCAATGCAGTCGTAGGTCGTGTGCACCGCGCGGAAGCGATCCCCGAAGCGCTCGAGGCGGGCCGAGGCCAGGTCAATAGCCTGCGGGTCTCGGTCAATGCCGATGACGGTCAGTTCGGGGAATCTTTCGAGCGCGCCCTCCGTGTGCCCGCCCATGCCCAGGGTGGCGTCGACCAGGACCGCTCCGGGTCCCTCAATCGCGGGGGCCAGCATGTCGAGGCACTCGGCGAGAAGGACCGGGACGTGACGCTCGGCGGCAGGGCGACCGAGATCGGAGCGGCGCGACGAATCGCGCACCGTCTCAGGTGCATCAGTCATGTCGCGCCTCCTTCCACGCTCACTCGTGTTCGATCCGTCCACCCAGGTCCCCCACCGTGCTCCGCCATCGGGGAAGTGATGTCGGAACAGCGGGCGGAGACCTCGGAGTACGGGTCAGAACATCCCGGGGATAATTTCTTCTGCTGTATTGGAGAACACCTCCTCCTGGACCGCGAGATACTCGCGCCAGGCCGAGGCATTCCATATTTCTGCTCGCGATCCCGCGCCGATGACGGCGAGTTCGCGATCCAGACCGGCGTACGCACGCAGATCTGCCGGGACGCTAATGCGTCCCTGTTTGTCAGGAACTTCCTTATAGGCTCCCGAGAGCATCACGCGGATCCAGTCGCGGGCCTGCTTGGAGGTCAGGGGGGCGCGACGCAGCTCCTCGGTCATACTCTCGAATTCCGCGGCGGGGAATGCATAGATGCAGTGCTCTTGTCCGCGAGTGAGGACAATCCCGCCCTGCATGTCTTCGCGAAATCGCGCGGG
The DNA here is from genome assembly GCF_041433955.1 of Pauljensenia sp. 20925_1_25. Classification (NCBI taxonomy): domain Bacteria; kingdom Bacillati; phylum Actinomycetota; class Actinomycetes; order Actinomycetales; family Actinomycetaceae; genus Pauljensenia; species Pauljensenia sp. 20925_1_25. The sequence continues at coordinate 70,388 of NZ_JAPWCL010000005.1, forward strand.
CAGAAACATGCGCCCTTTGTCGTCGAGCTTAGGTTCGTACGTACCAAGGAACATGTCACCCCCTCCCCTGTTCGGAACTTTCCCCCACTTTAACCCACTTCGCACCATATTTACAGGGAAAGGGGCGGCGTGGCGCTCAATACTTTGCACCTTTTTGGCGAGTTAGCAACGAAAATAGGCTGTGGAGAAAAGTGGGGAAATATATGACACATATCATGCCGCGCGTGACTGGAGTGATACAGCGCTAACAAACCCCAAAACTGATCTTTTGGGGATTATTCAGCTCTCGGGGACGAGGCCGAGGTTTAACGACAGGGAACTGAGCCATCTCGGGGTGGAAAGTGGAGAGGCCCCCGGGAACACAGTGGGGAGCAAGATGGAGCAGACCATGGAGCACAGTGGGGAGCGGGGTGGAGCGACCCCGGGGAGCACAGAGGGGAGCGGGGTGGGGAGGCCCCGCGGGACACGGCGGGGAGCAAGGTGGAGCTGCCCCGTAGAGCACAGTGGGGAGCGGGGTGGGGACTACTCCCCACGCAGCGCGAAGCGGGGGTGCGCGCCGCGCTCCCCCGCTCTTTCTTGCCGTGTCGGTCGACTCAGTCGTCGTTCTTACGGTCGTCCCAGCGACGCTCCTGATCCTGGATGAACGAATCCCAGCCACCGCTCTCGTTGTTCTTCTTCTGCTTGGGGGCACGGGAGCGGTCAGAGGACGCAGCCTCCGGGCGAGACAGCGCGTACAGGATCCCGGCGACGGTGAGGGCGAAGCCCGCGACGCCCAAGAGGATCGAGATGATCGAGTAGCCCAGCGAGACTGCGACGACCAGGACGACCATGCCCAGGACGGCCCCAGCAAAACCGAGAGCAATGCGACGAGGGGTCCTCTGTCCTCGGGCGGACTCGTTCTCATCTTCGTCGAGGGTCGGGGAAGACATCTGCGAGGCCAACGCGGGATCTTCCTCGCGCAGAGACGCTTCCATCTGCTCGAGGATCTTCTTCTCATACTCGGTGAGAGCCATTGCCTGCCCCTTTCGGACGATTACTGATTCAAGCTTAGCGTGCACCCGGTGCCTGCGACGAACCGGCTCACAGGAGCGTCCCCTGCTCGCCACTGCCCCGCGCGTCACCGCCCTGTCGGGCCGATGCCTCGGCACTGCGAGAACCCTGACCATCCTGCGCAGCGTCACCGCCGAACGAACGGCGAGCGGGAACCTGAGTGCCCAGAAGGGTCGCGGGTGCCAGGGCACCGGCACCGAACTTGGAGCGAATCTGATCCATCGCACGCTCGGAGGCCGCTGGTTTTTCGTCTCGGTCCAGGGTCACGGCGACGCCGTCGGAGCGGGACTGCAATCCCTCGACGCGCACGCCGAACAGGCGCACTCCCCCGATGGGCATGTCCTCTCGAGCAAACAGAGACTGCGCAGCGCGGGCGATATCGCGTCCGGTGTCGGTGGGTGCGACCAGGCTGATGCTGCGCGTGATCGTATGAAAGTCAGCGCCACGCATCTTGATACCGACGGTCCATCCGACGACCCCGCCGGAGCGCAGCCTGCGCGCACAGTCGTGGGAGGCAGCCAGGATGAACTGCTCGATCTGCGTCCGCGAGCGCACGTCGTCTTCGAAGGTGCGTTCCATGCCGACGGATTTTTCGGGGCGAGAGGTTGATACGGCGCGTGGGTCGATGCCCCAGGATAGGTCGTGGAGGTGGTGGGCTGATGCGACGCCGAGGAGTTTGGTGAGGCGGGTGATGGGTGTGTGGGCGAGGTCGCCGATGGTGTCGATGCCTTCTCGGTCGAGGATGGCACCGGTTCTGCCGCCGACTCCCCAGAGGGCTCCGACGGGGAGGCCGTGTAGGAACTCGACTGTCGCGTCCTTGGGGATGAGGAGGAGGCCGTCTGGTTTGGCGTGTGAGGAGGCGATTTTGGCGACGGATTTGGTGGCGGCGATGCCCACGGATGCGGGGAGGCCGACGGCCTCGCGGATGCGGGTGCGGATGAGGCGGGCGATGTGGGTGGGTGAGCCGAGACGACGGCGTGAACCGGCTACGTCGAGGAATGCTTCGTCGATGGAGACTTGTTCGAGGGCGGGCGTGATTGTCGCGAGGATCCCCATGACCTGGTGGGAGTAGTGCCGGTAGAGGGCGTGGTTGCCGGGGATGAACGCGGCTGTGGGGCACAGGGCGCGGGCGCGTGAGGTGGGCATGCCGGCGCGTACGCCGAGGGCGCGGGCTTCGTAGGTGGCGGATGTGACGACGCCGCGGCCGGAGGTGCCGCCGACGACGATGGGGCGTCCGATCAGGGAGGGGTCTTCGCGCATCTCGACCTGTGCGAAGAAAGAGTCCATGTCGACGTGGAGGATCGGGGTGGCGGAGTCGTCGGATCCCCAGTCGCGTTTGGCGCGCGCGTCCCTGGGAGCGTTTGACATGTCACCTCCTGAAGCAGCGAGCGCAATCCCGTGGTTACAGTGTCCACCATGGCACGCTTATCTTCGTCACGCGACATCTCCTTCGAGACGGATGCCGGGGCGGCGCGAATCCGTTGGGATGGTCCGCGCGCGACATTGTTCTTGGACGGGGTTGAGTCTTCGGCGGTGGATACGTCGGATCCGACCTACCTGGAGTTTGAGTACATGCAGCACATGAGCGCGGTTGTGCGCGCCGTGTGGGGTGCGCAGGATCGTTTCCGTGCGCTGCACGTGGGTGGCGCGGCGTGTGCTCTGGCGTGCGCGTGGTCGGCCTCGTACCCGTCCTCCCGACACGTGGCCGTGGAGGTGGATCGGCTTTTGGCTGAGCAGGTGCGCGAGCATTTCCCGATCCCGAAGGCCCCGCAGGTGAAGATCCGCGTGGGTGATGGCCGCTCGGTCGTGGAGGCGACGCGCGAGGGGTCTTTCGATGTGATCGTGCGCGATGCGTTTGCTTCGGGTGTGACGCCTGCTCACCTGCGTACGCTCGAGTGCGCTCGGCTTGTTCGTCGCGCGTTGACGGGTAGGGGCGTGTACCTGGTGAATTGCGCGCATGGGGGCGCGGCTAACGCCCGCCAGGATGTGGCGGCACTGCAGGAGGTCTTTCCTTTCGTCGCCTCGATTCAGGATCCGAAGGTGGGCCGCAGCGGTCGGCGCGGCAATGTGGTTGCCGTGGCGTGCAATGAGGGTGTCGTGAACGTGGATGACATCGACCGGGCTCTGCGCATGCTGGCCTTGCCCGCGCGCATCACGAGGCCTCGCGAGCTGGAGCGTTGGGTGGCGGGATGCCCCGCACTCACGGACGAGCAGGTCAGCTATCCCCCGGCTCACTGACGAGGCCTGCCCCCGTTCGCCGGTCGGCGTCCCGGGCACGTGGAACCGTGGGCACGACGCGGGTGCTCAGGGGCACTGCCTGCGGTTGCCCTGACGCTCAGGCGCGATGACGCGGCGTGGCGGGGCCGGGGCCTTTGCCCTTGCGGCGAGCTTCGACGCGGGCGAGCACATCTTCGAGGGTGTCAGGCTTGGGAGGGGTCTCCGAGTCATCGACGAGGGACGCGCGCTGAACGGATTCCAGCTCTTCGGCCTTAGCGCGGGAGACCTGCGCCAGATAGGCCTCGATGACGTCGCCGATGTCCTTGGTGGACTTATCCTCATCCCGGGCTGCGGCAGGCGTAGCCATGCCGGCCAGCGGGATCGCGCCGTCCCCGCCGCTCCACGCATCGAAGTGTTCCTCGAGGTTGGAGACGGTGTGGGAAATCTCGGGGTTGGATTCGACGAGCTTCTCGATGTTCTCCTGGTCCTGCGCAGCGCCCTGTTCGAGGTCGCCAACGGGCAGGGACAGGTCCGCGAACTTCGCGAACGAGGTGAGCAGCGCCGAAGAGGCCGCCGGATAGCCGGTGTCCGACATGTAGTACGGGACGGCACCGAGCAGCGCGAGTCCGCCAATGCCTCGTTGACCCAGACGGATCTGCACGAAGGTGGACAGGGGCGCGGGGAACTGCATGTGGTTCGCAATCTTGGTTCCGCCCGAAGGCAGCAGGGAGGCATCGGTCGCCTGGACATGGACGGGGGTCGGCCGCGTGTGGGGTACGCCGGAGGGCACGCCGTGCAGCGAGAAAGTGATCTCGACGCCCGCGCGCTCGCAAATGTCGTTGATAGCGTTCGTGAAGGACTCCCAGTGTGAGTCCGGCTCGGCACCGTGCAGGACCAGGATCGGGTTACCCATGTCGTCCTCCACCAGGTCGAGGACGGTTTCGGGCATCACCATGTCCGGGGACGACACCCAGTCATTGACGGTCACGATCGGCCGGTGGGACCGATAGTCCATGAGCGCGTCGGCATCGAAGGTCGCAACGCGTTCATTGTGCAGGGAGCGCAGCATCTGCCCAATCGCCAGGCGTCCGGCGGCGCCTGCGTCAATCGCCCCATCGAAATGGATGAGGAGAATCTTGGCCTTCGCGCCTGCGGCGGGCCCGTCCTTGTAAAGGTCGGTCGCGGTGATGCTCACGTCATCCTCCTCATGCTCGATCTAGCGCCTCGTGTCTAACGTACCCGCGTGGCCCCCTTCGCGTCATGCGGGGACGCGTTTTGAGCTGGGGGCGTAGGGCAGCGATTCGAATATCGGCTGCTCACAGCATAACGACGAAAAGTGAGCGACAATAGAAGGCCACCAAAATCGAGGAGGACCCATGACTACGGGCGCACGCCAGCACTCACACGCGGATCTTCCGTTGCCCGAACAGGACTTCGTCGACGCCGCCTACGAGCGCCTGGACGCTCTGCGCGCTTCCTATCGGGACCGCCAGGGCCGCGTCCATTCGACGCACGGGGTCGGCAACGCGCAAGCCTGGACGGAGCGCGAGGCTCTGTCCGCGCATCTGGGTGAGATGGCGGCACGCCTCGAGGGCGTGGAGGAGCGTCTCGTGTTCGGCCGACTCGACATGGTGGACGCCTCGACGCGCCACGTGGGTCGCCTATCGCTGTCGCGTGAGGACGGCACTCCCCTGCTCGTGGACTGGCGCGCCCCAGCCGCGCGCCCTTTCTACCAGGCGACGTCGGCCGAACCAGACGGCGTCGTGCGTCGGCGCCACATTTCGACCCGGAACCGGCGCGTGACTGCCCTGGAGGACGAACTCCTCGACGCCTCGGGTGCCGAGGGCCTGGAACTGCAGGGCGAGGGTGCTCTCATGCACGCCCTGAGCGAGGCGCGCGACGGCCGTATGGGCGACATCGTCGCCACCATCCAGTCTGAGCAGGACCGCATCATCCGCGCCTCCGACAAAGGCCTCCTGGTCGTCCAGGGCGGCCCAGGCACCGGTAAGACTGCGGTCGCGCTGCACCGCATCGCCTACCTGCTGTACGCGCACCGCGAGCGCCTGGAGCGCTCGGGTGTCCTCCTGGTGGGGCCTTCGCGTCTGTTCCTGCGCTACATTGAGCAGGTTCTTCCGTCCCTGGGTGAAACCGGCGTCGTATCGGTGACGATGGGAGACCTCGTGCCGGGCGTGCACGCGCGTTCGTCTGAGGATGAGGCCGTGGCTCGGATTAAGGGACTGCCGGCGTGGGCGGCGATCATTAAGGAGGCGGTGCGTCAGCTCGCGAAGCTCCCCAAGGGGAATCAGGAGCTGCGCGTGTGGAACCGGACGGTGACGCTGACGCAAGCGGACGTCGAAGGGGCGCGTCGGCGCGCCAAGCGTTCGGGACGCCCGCACAACGTGGCGCGCGAGTTCTTCGCACGCGAACTCATGGACGTGCTGGCGCTGCGTCTGGCGCGCGAGGCCGGGGACGCGGACTCGGAAGGCCACGTCGATCCCGAGGTCAAGCGCTCGTGGCTCATCGAGATCCGTGACTCGGTGGATTGCCGCCGTGCAATCAACACGGCGTGGATGCCGACCAGCGCGCAGACGCTGCTGCGTCGCCTGTATGCCCGCCCGGAGGTGCTGGCGTCCGCGAATCGGCGTGCGAAGTCCCCCCTGCGGCCCGACGAGCTGGCACTCCTCGTGCGCCCGCGCTCGGCGCCTTGGACGATCTCGGATGTTCCGATCCTGGACGAGTGCGAGGAACTTCTGGGGCCCATGCCGACCACGTCGGCGCCCACGCAGAAGGCGGACGCGGCCGAGATCGAGCGTGCGCGCGCCGCGATTGAGGGGCAGAACCTCGGTGGCGGCATCGTCACCGCGCAGATGCTCGCCGAGCATACGGCCGTCCAGGAAACGTGGACTCCCCTGGCCGAGCGTGCGGCCAAGGATCGTGCGTGGGCGTACGGCCACATTGTGGTCGACGAGGCGCAGGAGCTCTCCCCCATGGCGTGGCGTGCGTTGCTGCGCCGCTGCCCGTCTCGCTCCTTCACGGTCGTCGGCGACCTCGATCAGCGCCGCGGCTCGAAACGTCCCGGCTCGTGGGAGAAGGCTCTGGGTCCCGCGGCCCGAGCCTTCGCCGCCGAGTACGCGCTCACCGTGTCGTACCGTACCCCCGCGACGCTCACGACCCTCGCTGAGGGCGTCGTGGCACGTGCGGGGGCACCCGTCCTCTACCCTATGACCGCTGTGCGCGACGTCGAGGGCTGTTACCGCGTCACCCACGTGGAGGCACCCGAGAATGCCACGGCCTCGTCCCGAAGCACCGATCCCCTGTGGGAGGCCGCGCGTCAGGCCCAGCGGATCGCCGAGGAACGCCTCGACCGTGAGGCGGGTGTCTCTCGCGGACGCGTCGCCATCATCGTCGGCGCGCAGCGCGCCCGCGCGTGGGGTGCCGACGTGGACGGGGAAACCGCCCTGTCCGAGCGCGTCGCTCTGCTGTCCGCCAATGCGTCGAAGGGACTCGAGTTTGACTCCGTCGTCCTCGTGGAACCCGGTGAGATCATGAGCGACGGCATCGGCGACCTGTTTGTCGCTCTCACGCGCGCCACCCACGACGTCCACGTCGTCCACGCCAGCCCGCTGCCCGCCGGCATGGAAGAGTGGTAATCAGTGACCACACAGTGACAACGGCACACTAACTGTGCTTTCATCTGCCATGATGGAGTCATGACACGAGCATTACTCTTGGAGAACCCTCACTCAATCGCCGACGATATCTTCGCGAAGTTTGGCATTGAGGTCACCCGCGTGACGGGTGCCCTGTCCGAGGACGACCTGATCGACGCGCTTGACGGCATCGACTACGTGGGTCTGCGCTCCAAGACCGAGGTCACCGAGCGCGTGCTGCGCGCTCGCCCGAACCTGAAGGCTATCGGCGCCTTCTGCATCGGCACCAACCAGATCGACCTGGCTACGGCCACCGAGATGGGCATCGCCGTGTTCAACGCCCCCTACTCCAACACGCGCTCCGTCGTCGAGCTGGCCATCGGCGAGATCATCGACCTGTCACGCCGCGTCACCGTCAAGAACTCGCGCCTGCACCGCGGCGTGTGGGACAAGAGCGCCGACGGCGCCCACGAGGTGCGCGGACACACTCTCGGCATCATCGGCTACGGCAACATCGGCACGCAGCTCTCCGTCCTCGCCGAGGCCATGGGCCTCAATGTCATCTTCTACGACGCCGCCGAGCGCCTCGCCCTGGGCAACGCCACACAGATGCCCACCATGGAGGCCGTGCTGCGCGAAGCCGACATCATCTCCGTGCACGTGGACGGCCAGGAGTCCAACACCAACCTGATCGGTCGCACCGAATTCGAGCTCATGAAGCCCGGCGCCCTGTTCATCAATCTCTCGCGCGGACACATCGTCGACGTGGACGCCCTGCACGCCGCACTCGTCTCCGGCCACCTCGGTGGTGCGGCCATTGACGTGTTCCCGGAGGAGCCACGCGCCAACGGCGACCCCTTCACGTCCCCCTTGGCCACCCTCGACAACGTCATCCTCACCCCCCACATCGGCGGGTCCACTGAGGAAGCGCAGTACGACATCGGCCGATTCGTCGCCGCGAAGATCGGCGAGTACCAAGCCAGCGGCTCAACCGACATGAGCGTCAACCTGCCGAACCTGACGATGAACATCGGCAAGCGCTCGCGCTACCGCGTGCGCCTCATCCACCGCAATGTGCCCGGCGTCATGGCACGCGTCAACCAGATCTTCGCCTCCTCCGAGGCCAACGTCGACGCGCAGATTCTGGCCACCATGGACGAGGTCGGCTACGTGCTCACCGACATCTCAGCGGGTCTGGGACGCGAGGCCCTCGAAGAGCTGAGCCACCTGCCCGAGACCATCCGACTGATTGCAACTCCGCTATAAAGACTGTCGTGTTCGTCGCGTTGCCAGCTGGTCAAATGCGGCCCTAACTTACGGTATCGTAGGGGCAGCATCACCGAAGGAGCACAGATGGATCTGACGTCACGGCTGCGAGCGTTCTACGCGCCCGGGGTCGCCTACGAAATCGCAACTCCGGATCAACCGATCCCAAACATGGTCCTGGAGGTCGCCTCCCGCTACCCCACTCGCGCAGCCATCGACTTTTTCGCCCGTCAGCTCAGCTACTCCGAGCTGGCCCAGGACATGCGTCGATGCGCGGGCGCGCTGCATCAGGCGGGCGTGCGCCCCGGCGACCGTGTCGCCCTCGTCATGCCGAATTGTCCTCAGCATGCGGTCGCCGTCCTCGGCACGATGCTACTGGGGGCCATCGTCGTCGAACACAACCCCCTGGCGCCCTCGGGCGAACTCCAGAACGAATACAAGCGCCACGGTGCCCGCGTCACCATCGCCTGGTCCAAGACCCTGGAAAAGCTCACCTTCCTCGGGCGAGGCCACACCACCTTCTCCGTGGACCTGGCCAGCGCACTACCCGCGGCCTCACGCCTGGCGCTCAAGCTGCCGTTGAAGGCGGCGCGCGAGAAACGCGATCAGCTCACTAGTCCTCGCCCGGCCTGGGCGCGCTCGTGGACGCGCGCGATGCGCGCCGCGAGGCCGTGGGAAGGTCCCTGCTCCTCCTCCGTGGAGGACATCGCCCTCCTCATCCACACCGGCGGCACGACGGGCGTACCGAAGGCGGCCGCACTCACGCACGCGAATCTACAAGCCAACGTGGAACAGTGCATTGCGTGGGTGTCCGTCCTCCACGAGGGTGCCGAGGTCTTCTACTGCATCCTCCCCCTCTTCCACGCCTTCGGTTTCACGGCGAGCTTCCTAGCTGGCCTGCGCCTGGGCGCGACCATCGCCATGTTCCCGAAGTTCGACACGACGCTCGTGCTCGCCGCCCAGCGCCGCCTGCCCTGCACGTTCTTCCTGGGCGTTCCCCCCATGTACGAACGCCTCCTAACAGCCGCCGAGGGCACGGATGCTGACCTGTCCTCGATCCACTTCTCCCTGTCCGGCGCGATGCCGTTGTCGGCACCGCTAGCCCAGAAATGGGAGGAGGCGACCGGCGGTCTCATGATCGAAGGTTATGGCATGACCGAGGCCTCTCCGGTCCTCCTCGGCTCGCCCTTGGCTTCCTCGCGCGCACGCGGGGCGCTCGGCCTGCCTTTCCCCTCCACGCGCGTGCGTATCGTCGATCCCGAGAATCCCACCCACGACGTTGCCGACGGCGACGTCGGCGAACTCATCGCATCGGGCCCTCAGGTCTTTTCCGGCTACTGGAATCAGGACGACGAAACCGCCGAAGTCTTCACGTCCGACGGCTGGCTGCGCACCGGCGACCTGGTCCAGGTGCGCGACGGTTTCATCTACATGGCGGACCGCCGCAAGGAGATGATCAATTCCTCCGGTTTCAACGTCTACCCCTCCCAGGTGGAGGACGCCGTGCGCTCCATGCCGGGCGTGGCCGACGTCGCCGCCGTCGGCGTGCCCGCTGGAGAGAGAGGTGAAGACGTTGTCGCCGCCATCGTTCTCGAGGCCGGCGCCTCGGTAACGCTCGCTGAGCTGCGCAAGTGGGCTGAAAAGTCTCTCGCCCACTACGCGTTGCCCCGCCAGATCGTCGTCATGAGCGAGCTGCCGCGCTCGCAGCTGGGCAAGGTCATGCGCAAAAAGGTACGCGAGCAGATCATGGGCGCGCAGGCCGCCGCGACCGAAGCAGTCGCCGGGGCACGCGAGGCCATGTCTGAAGCCATGGCCGGAGCACGCGACACGATGTCCGAAAAGGTCGCCGTCGTCCGCGAATCCATGTCCGAGGCCGTAGCCGGAGCGCGCGACACGATGTCCGAAAAGGTCGCCGTTGCCCGCGAATCCATGTCCGAGGCCGTAGCCGGGGCACGCGAATCGGTGGCCGAAGCGTCGAGCGAAGCCATGCGCCGCCTGACCACGACAACGAGCGGCCGCGCCAATCAGGACGAGAAGTAAGCTTCGTTCATCGCAGCACTGATGAGTCACCAGCAGGGCGTGGGGTGCGGGCGCTACTCGTCTCCGAGCAGCGCCTGCCCCGCAGTACGCTTGCGGCTAGCACGAGGCTTACGCGCCTTCTTCGAGGCCACCGGCGTCTGCTCAGGAGATGCACTCTCGCCCGCCTGCGAGCGTTCACGCAGCGCCTGAATGGCCTCCTCGAAGTCCTCGAGGGTGTCGAAGGCCCGGTACACGGAGGCGAAGCGCAGGTAGGCGATGACATCGAGGTCGCGCAAGAACGGCAAGATAGCCTTGCCAACCTCGTTCGTGGAGACGTTGGAGACACCGGTGGAGCGCAGCTGCTCCTCCACCTGCTGGGCGAGGATCGCGAGCTGATCGTCGGAGACGGGCCTGCCCTGGCATGCCTTTTTCACGCCGGACACGACCTTGTTGCGCGAGAAGGATTCGACCACACCGGAACGCTTCACCACCTGGAACGACGATGTCTCCAGAGTTGTGAAACGCTTCTTGCAGTGCGTGCACTCGCGACGGCGCCGGATCGAGGCACCGTCATCGGCGATGCGCGTATCGACGACGCGCGAGTCAGGGTTATGACAGAAAGGGCAGTGCACCCCTCAACGGTACACGCTCACCCCCTCCCCTGTCCCAGGAGTCCCAGGCTCACCCCTATCGAACCGGCACGACGACGCGCTGCCCGGGATGGATGGCACCACTGATGTCATTAAGACGTTCGATATCCGCGACAATCTCTTCGAGCGGACGCTCACTGCGAACGTTTTGCGCCATCGACCAAACGGAGTCCCCACTGACGGCAGCCTTAATGACGGTCGGACCGTCATAGGTATCGGGCTGGAGGGCCAGCCCCAGGATGCCCGCACCCACGGAGAGCGCGAGGGTAGCGAAAGTGCCTGCAACCATGCCCCGGCGCGAAGGCTTCTCAGGCCGACGAGGAGGCGCAGGAGGTCGCAGGAAAGCGGGATCGTCCGCCCGCTGCGCCTCGATGCGCCGTCGGACGGACGGGGCCGACGCAATGTCACGAACCGTCGCCAGGGGTGCATCCTGCGCCGGGCGTATCGGCGAGCGACGCGCGGGGAAGGAGACGGCAGGCGTGGGAGAGTACGAGACACTCATGACAACCTCCAAACAACAGTATCGAACATATGTTCGTCGAACACCTGTACGATAGCATGCACCGCCGCAAATGTCGAGACCCACTCGAACATATGTTTCATATTGCGTGTTGTCGGCTTAAAATTGACGTATCCAGTGGACGGCCACCCATGCACATCTGCGTCCACACCCACGAAGGAGGGACCATGAGCGAGCGAGCGATCAGTGAGCGACACCGCGCGATCCTGCACGTTATCAACGACAAGCTGACCTCCAGCGGTTTCCCTCCCTCTGTGCGAGAGATCGCATCCGCTGTCGGGCTGGCTTCACCCTCGACTGTCAAACACCACCTTGATGCTCTCGAATCCTCGGGCTACCTCGCGCGCGAACCCGGGCTGCCGCGCGCCCTCGACCTGACAGACAAGGCGCGACGCGCACTCGGCGTCGCTCTGCCTGGTCCGGCCTCGTCCCCCGTCGTGCCCATCGAAATTCCGATGTCCCACGTGGAGGAGGAGGGCAGCGCCATCCCGCTCGTCGGCCGCATTGCTGCGGGTTCTCCCATCACCGCCGAGCAGCACATCGAAGAGGTTTTCCGCCTGCCCACCTCCATGACGGGTCACGGCGACCTCTTCATGCTCGAAGTCTCCGGCCAATCCATGATCGACGCGGGTATCTTCGACGGAGACTACGTCGTCATCCGCGCCCAAAACGACGCCAGCAACGGTGAGTTCGTGGCAGCCATGATCGACGGCGAGGCCACCGTGAAAGAGCTGTCGATCACGGATGGACACGTGTGGCTGTTGCCCCACAACAAGGACTACTCCCCCATCCCCGGCGACGAGGCCACCATCCTCGGCAAGGTCGTCACCGTTATCCGATCCCTCTGATTCCCCGCTTATAGCAATGGTGCCGACCCCGCGGGGTCGGCACCATTGACGTCGTTATGACAGGATCAGAAGCCCAGGTCGCGGGCCACCTGGCGCAGACGCTCCGCCGAGGCGGTCAGGCCGTCACGCTCGTTGAGGGTCAGCGGCGGGTTCAGGACACGTCCGGCACCGTCGCGGCCCACGATGGTCGGGGCCGCCATGACGACGTCCGAAATGCCTTCCCAGTCCTCGAGCAGCGTCGAGATGGTCAGGACGCGCTGCTCGTCGCGCAGGACCGCGCCGGCGATGTTCGCGGCGGACAGGCCGATCGCGTAGTTGGTCGCGCCCTTGCCCTCGATGATCTTGTAGGCGCTCTGGACGACTTCCTGAGCGATGGAGTTGCGCAGTGCGGAGTCGAAGACGCCGCCGGACAGGGTCGGACCCCACTGGGAGAGCGGAACGTTGCCGATCTCGGCGCTGGACCACAGGGCGACCTCGGAGTCACCGTGCTCGCCGGCAACGTACGCGTGGATATTCTGGGTTGCCACGCCGGTCTCGCGCGAAACCAGGTAGCGCAGACGGGAGGTGTCGAGCACCGTGCCCGAACCGAAGACCTGGTTGCGGGGCAGGCCGGTCAGCTTCAGGGCCACGTAGGTGACGACATCCACCGGGTTGGTGACGAACATGAAACGGGCATCGGGTGCCACGTTCTGCAGGTTCGGAACGATCTTCTTCATGAGGTTGACGGTCGAGCCAGCCAGCTCTAGGCGGGACTGCCCGGGCTGCTGCTTCGCGCCGGCCGTCACGATGATGAGGTCGGAACCGCGAACGATTTCGACGTCATCGGAACCCTCAATGGATCCGGCGGGGGTGAACTGAATGCCGTGGGCCATGTCGAGGGCCTCGGCCTCGACCTTAGGCTTATTAATGTCCTGAAGGACGATTGAACGAGCGTCGCCGCGCATCGCACACGCGTAAGCGACGGCCGTACCAACGGCACCGGCACCGATGATGGCAATCTTCGAAGGACGTCCAGAGGACTTTGAGGGGTACAGGGTCTGCGCTTTGTTTTCCACGTGTCTCTCCTAGTGTGAGCAGGCGTTTCCCTTGCGACAGGTCACGGGACGCCTAATGGTTAATTTACACGACTTTTCACGTGTTGAAAACCACTTGCCACCTACTGGCCCTCTGCTTTGCTCAGACGCCGAAGCGCGCCGCGAACGACACGCGGGTCCGTGGTCGGCCACATCTGCGGAAGCGAGCGCATGATGAAGGATCCGTAGCGTTTTGTCACCACCCGAGGGTCGAGGATCGCGACGACGCCGCGGTCGGTCGTCGAGCGCAGGAGACGCCCTGTGCCCTGTGCCATCATGAGGGCGGCGTGGGTGAGGGACACGGACATGAAACCGTTGCCGCCGCGGCGCTCCACGTCCATTGATCGGGCGCGCGAGACCGGATCGTCGGGGCGCGGGAAGGGGATCTTGTCGATAACGACGAGGCGGCACGCCTCCCCGGCAACATCGACGCCCTGCCACAGGGACATGGTCCCCACCAGGCACGAGTCACGTTCGTCGCGGAAATGCTGGATCAGCTGGGCGAGGGTTTCTTCGCCCTGCAAGTAGACCGTCAGATCGGTTCGTTCGCGCAGCGCCTGAGCTCCGGCGTTCGCCCCGCGCCGCGAGGCGAAGAGAGCCAGCATCCCTCCGCCCGAGGCCTGGGCGAGGTCAACGAGTTCGTCGAGCAGTTGCTCGGAAGGACCGTCGCGCCCAGGTGGGGGCAGGTGGGTTGCCACGTATTGGATGCCCTGACGGGCGTGGTCGAAGGGAGAACCTACGTCAATGCCGTGCCAGGGTACGCCGGAAACCGCCATGCCGGTGGCGGCAGCCATGACGTCGAAGTTGCCACCGAGGGCCAGCGTCGCCGAGGTGAGGATCGCGCCCCGCTCGCCGATGCCGACGCCGCCGATTGCTGCGGACACGTCGAGGGGTCCCACCGTCAGCCGGGCGTTGTCGGACTCGTCCTTCGTGATGTAGGTGATCGACTGGTCGGGGTCGCGCCCCCACGCGTCGAGCGCGCCGATCAGCTCGTCGACGGCTGCGCGTGCCAGGAGCTTGGCGGCGGGTTCTCCCTGCGTCTCGGACACCTCGTGGCTGGCGCGGCGCGCGGCGTCGTCGAGGATGAGCATCGCGTCGACCAGCGCCCCCGGCCTGTACTCCAGCAAGCCCTCCTGCAGAGGTGCCATCGCAGCGCCCAGCCCGGCCCCAGCCTCGTCCAGGTCGGTGGAGTCGATGGACAGGTTCGAGCGCAGGGAGCGGGCCACGCGGCTCACGCGTGCCACCGTCAGGTCGGCCGCGGCCTGGGAGCGCACGCGGTCGGCCAGCTCGTGGGCCTCGTCGACGACGACGGCGTCGTACTCGCCGAAGAACTCGCCCTCGCCGCATGCGTTGATGCCAAAAAGGGAGTGATTCGTGACGACAACGTCGGCTTCAGATGCTTCCAATCGGGCCGCCTGGGCGAAGCATTCGTCGATGAGTGGGCAGTGTTTACCCAGGCACTCGGGCTTGGCGACCGACGCGTGATGCCAGGCACGATCCGAGACGCCGGGCACCAGGTCGTCACGGTCCCCCGTCGTGGTGTCACCGACCCACTCGCGGATACGCAGGATCTCCTTGCCGAGCTCACCCGTCGGGCCGACGCTCATGTCTCGATCATCGAACAGGGTTCCCTCGGTGGGATACCCGCCGTTCAGCTTGTGCAGGCACGCGTAGTTCGACCATCCCTTGAGCACCGCAACCTTCAGGCGCACACCCGTCGCCGAGGCGACCGCGTCGACGGCGACCGGCGCATCCTTGACCAGGATCTGACGCTGGAGAGCCAGCGTCGCCGTCGAAACGACCCCGCGCACTCCATTGGTCGCGCAGTGCGTCAACAGGGGCACGAGGTAGCCCAGCGACTTGCCCGTTCCCGTGCCCGCCTGGACCAGCAGGTGCTCGCGGTCCTCGAGCGCGGCGGCACCCTCAGCGACCATCGAGGCCTGTCCCTCGCGCGCGGTTCCGCCCATGCCGGCGACAACCGTGTCGAGGACACGGCACGAGGCCTCGACCAGGCCCTCGCTCACTGCCCGCTCCCCGCCGGGTCGCCCACTGTTCCACCCACCGCCTCACGGCCGATGAGCGCAGCCAAGGCCTCGTCGACGCGGGCCACGATCCGGGTTCCGGTCTCCACGTACTCCTCGCGGTCGACCTCGCCCTCCTCGTGGATGCGGTGGACGAGCGAACCCGCCGAATACGGCAGGATCACATCGATGGCCACGCGGGGCCGCGGCAGCATGTCCTCCAAGGCGGCGCGCAGCGCGTCCACGCCCCAGCCCGTGTGGGCGCTGAGCGGCACCGCGCCGGGGAACACCGTGCGCAGCAGGGCAATCTGCTCGGGCGAGGCCAGGTCCGCCTTATTCAGGGCGATCAACTCGGGGATGTCCGAGGTCCCCTCAATCGTATCGATAACCGCGCGCACGGCCTGCACCTGGGAGACAGGGTCGGGGTGCGCGGCGTCCACGACGTGCAGGATCACATCCGCCTGGCCGACCTCCTCCAGGGTCGAGCGGAAGGCCTCGACCAGCTGGGTGGGCAGATTGCGCACGAAGCCGACCGTGTCGGTGAGCGTGTACTCGCGCCCGTCGGCGGCGCGAGCCCGACGCACGGTCGGGTCGAGGGTCGCGAAGAGCGCGTCCTGGACGAGGACTCCCGCGTCCGTCAGACGGTTCAGCAGCGTCGACTTGCCAGCGTTCGTGTACCCGGCGATGGCCACCGATGGTACTGCCCCGCGACGACGCGAACCCCGCTGCGTGCGTCGGGCGGGTTCCATGCGCGCGATATCCGCGCGCAGCTTCGCCATACGCGTGCGGATACGGCGGCGATCCAGCTCGATCTTCGTCTCACCGGGACCCCTGGAACCGATACCCGCGCCGCCTGCGACGCGGCCACCGGCCTGACGGGACATGGACTCGCCCCAGCCGCGCAGACGCGGCAGCAGGTACTCAAGCTGGGCCAGCTCCACCTGCGCCTTACCCTCACGAGACTTGGCGTGCTGAGCAAAAATATCGAGGATGAGGGCGGTGCGATCAACGACCTTAGCGTCGACGACGTCTTCCAATCCGCGGCGCTGGGAGGGAGCCAGCTCCTCGTCAACGATGACGGTATCGGCCTCGACGCTGCGCACGATGTCAGCTAGCTCGCGTGCCTTGCCCGACCCCAGGTAGGTCGCCGGATCGGGCTTCATACGGCGCTGGATGATGCCGTCCAGGACACGCGAACCGGCGGTTTCCGCGAGCGCGGCCAGCTCGCGCAGCGAGTTTTCGGCTTCTTCTTCGCTCTGGGTGGTGCGCAGTCCCACGAGGACGACCTTTTCGAGTCGCACCTGGCGGTATTCGACCTCGGAGATGTCCTCACGGTCGGAGGCGCCCGTGTCGACGCGGCGCGTGCCTGCTCGGGCCTCGCGCTCGAGCGCTCCGGCGTCCCCCGAGTTGTCCTGACCTTCGGTGGAGGCGAGCGCCGTGCCCGAGCGCGCGAGGATGCGCGCGACGACGTCGTTGACGCGCTGGTCGCGTTCCTGCGCAGAAGCGGTCGATTCGGTGGGGGTCGTGTCCATGTCCGTCCTTCACGTGGGGGGCTTCCAGTGTCGCACGGAGGACCCTCATCTGCGCCTGCGCGCGCGGGCGCGATAGGCTTTCTTCCGTGGACGAACAGTACTTCACCGACTCTGCCCCCGCGAGCGCCGACGAGACTCACGTCATCGATGTGAGCGCGCGCGGCTTTGATCTGTCGATGCGCGTGTCCTCGCGCGTTTTTTCGGGTTCTAAGCTGGATCTGGGGACCCGTCAGCTGCTGTCGGTTGCGCCCGACCTGCCCGAGGATGGGACCTTCCTGGATCTGGGCTGCGGCTGGGGTCCGATCGCGACGGTTATGTCGTTGGAGGCACCACGAGCCGTGGTGTGGGCGGTCGACGTTAACTCGCGTGCTCTGGATCTGACGGCTCGTAACGCTCAGGCACATGGTGCTTCGGGCGTGCGCGTGCTCACAGCCGACGAGGCGCTGGCCGCCTCGGTCGAGTCCGACACGCGCTTCGATGTCATCTGGTCGAACCCGCCCGTGCGCATCGGCAAGGAGGCGATGCACCAGATGTTGGTGTCGTGGCTGGGCAGGCTTGCCCCCAGCGGCGTCGCCTACCTGGTCGTTCAGCGCAATCTGGGCGCGGATTCTCTCATCACGTGGCTGAATGGCCAGGGCTTTGAGGCCTCGAAGTTCGCGTCGAAGAAGGGCTACCGCATTATCGAGGTTCGGCCCGCCTGAGGGGTTCATTCCCCGTGACGAGGCCGTGGCCTCGCCTCGGGGAGCGTGTCCCCCGGGTTAGGACAGTCGGATGTCGGCGACGCGCGTGGCCGGACCCGTCAGAAACACGGAGGCGTCAGTGATGCGGGGGTTCTCCCCCGTCCAATCGATGACGCCGTCGAGGCCCACGCTCACCGTGCCGCCGGGGATGTCGACGACCCACTGGGTGGGGGCACCGGGGCCGCGTCGCAGAGCGGTGGCCAGGGCAGCCGCGCAGCATCCGGTACCGCACGCCTGGGTCTCCCCCACGCCGCGTTCGAGGACGCGCATCGCGATGTGTCCGGTGGCTTGTCCCGGCACGCTCAGGTCCACGACCAGCTCCAGGTTCGTGCCGGAGTGCGGCGCGGGATCATACGAGGGACGCGTGGCGGGCGGAATCAGGGAGACGTCAACAGTCGGCAGGAACACGTTGCGCAGGGTGTCCTGGTCCGCGAGTTCAACGACCGTGTGCGGGTTGGGCATATCCACCCAGATGCCGCCCAGGGTCCCCTCAATACCGGGGATACTCACCTCAATGGTCTCGCGCGCAGGTGAGGCGGCGGGACCCATGTCGACGCGGTAGCGCGCGCCCGCGCCCTCATCCTCAGCCTCAGGAGTCACACGCTTGATACCGCCGCGCGTCGCCACGTCCAACGTGGCACCCACAGGCAGGTCCACGAGGCCCTCGCGGCGCAGGTGATCGACGAAGACGCGCACGCCGTTACCGCACATTTCTGCCTTCGACCCGTCCGCGTTGCGGTAGTCCATGAACCACATTCCATCCCTCTCAACGGCCCGGATGAAGCCGTCCGCGCCAATCCCGAACGCGGGGGAACACAGAGTCGCAACCTCGGCCTCGCTGGGGTCATAGTCGTCGTAGCGGTCCGTGGCGACGACAAAAGAATTACCGGCACCGTGAGCCTTCACGACACGGGCGTGGGACGGCAGCTGCGAGTTCATCATGCCTCCACGGTAGCGCCCACGCCCTGGCCTCGCAGCCACGAACCGCGTTACGAGCGTCGCAGCGACGCCTCCGCCTCACGCTCGGCGAGCTCGACCACGTGGGCGGCCACGGCCTCGTCCGAGGCGAACTCCTCCACGTCCAGCCAATGTACGCGCGGGTCCGGGCGCAGCCACTTGACCTGGCGACGGGCCAACTGACGGGTCGCCTGCGCGATGGATTCCACGGCCTCGTCCTCGCTCATGGTTCCATCGATGACCGCGAGCGCCTGCGCGTAGCCTGTCGCTCGGGACGCGGTCTTCGCTTCGCGCAGGCCGACATCGATGAGCGCGCGAACTTCCTCGATGAGTCCGCCGTCCATCATGGCGCGCGTGCGCAGCGCGATGCGCTCGTCAAGCTCCTCCATCGGTCGGCGCAGCGCCACCATGAGGGCGGGGGTCACGAATTCATGGCGGGGCATGGACGCCGAATAGGGACGCCCCGTCAGCTCGATGACCTCCAGGGCACGCACGATCCTGCGCGCATTGTGCGGGTCGATGCGCTCGGCCGACACGGGGTCTAGAGCCTTCAGACGCTCGTGCATGCCGCGCGACCCCAACGGACCAGCAGCTTCCTCCTCCAGGCGGGTACGCAGGAGCGGGTCCGTCCCCGGGAACTCGATGACATCCAGGAGGGCGCGCTGATACAGGCCCGAACCGCCCGCGACCACCGCGACGCCTCCGCGCGCGTGAATACCGGCCACGTCCGCGCGCGCATGCTTCTGATAGGCGGCCACCGAGGCTTCGTCGCGCACCTCCAGCACGTCGATCTGGTGGTGGGCAATCCCTCGACGTTCCTCGACCGGCGTCTTCGCTGTGCCCACGTCCATACCCCGGTAGAGCTGCAGCGCGTCAGCGGAGACAATTTCGCCCGCCCCGGGCGCACCCAGTGCTCCGGGCAGGCGACAGGCCAACTCCAGGGCCAGGTCCGACTTGCCCGAGGCCGTGGGTCCCACCACCGCGCAGACGAGGTTCGACGCACACGTCACAGAAGATTCCATGCCCACCAGTGTACGGGTGCCTCCCCCCGATACCACCCAAGTACGGCTAGGCTTAGCACCATGAGCACAACAGATACTCCCCCGGTCACCCTCGACCGGATCATTGAAGCCGTCGAGGCCGTGGGACTCATCCCCTTCGTGTCCTCCACGGGACAGGTCGCGGCGATTCTGCCTAACCGCACCGTGCGCATCGCGGCACCCGAGGGCCGCCCCGCGCAAGGCGTCGCCGACTACCCGCGTTTCTTCGACCCCGCCCACGCCGATGTGATTGCCTCCGCGGTCCGCCGACTCAACGCCTCCACCTACCTGCCCAAGGTCACCTCCACCACCACAGATTCCGGCGCTATCGCCATCCAGATGCAGCACACCTTCAACTGGGTTGTCGGCGCGTCCGACGCCCAGGTCAAGGCGGAGGTCCACCAGTTCATCATGGCTGCCATCTCCATGATGAACCAGCTCGACATCATGTTTACCGACCAGTGGGCTAAGGAGGCCGACAATGCCTGAGTGGAAGAGCTTCACCTTCGGCGAGGACGGGGAGGCGACCCTCGCCTCCGAGCAGAGCGCCCCCGATGCCGCTGCGCCCACCAAGTCTGCGATGGAACCCGATGAGTACGCCGCCAAGTGGGGCACCGAGGTTTCCAAGGTCACCATCGAGCGTATCTCCAAGGTCCTTGACGGCGACGGACTGCCGCACGGTTCCAACGAGTTCATCGTCGCCACCCAGCTCAACGACGTGCCCCTCCAGATTCACCGTGAACCCGCCGACGCCCCCTGGCTACAGGTCGAAACGCGGATCGTGCCCCCGGGCGAGGGCCACACGGAGGTCTCCCTGCAGGAGATCGCGAACCGCTGGAACGTCGGGCACCTCCAGCCCACCGTCTTCCCCGTCGAGGATGGCGACAACTGGATCCTCGTGGCTGCCTCCCGATTCTTCGTCGGCGAAGGCCTGTCAGATCGCCAGATTCACGCGATGGCGCGCCGCGGCCTCATCATCGGCCTGCAGGCCGCCGAGGAGCTGCCCTCCTACTTCGAGGGGTCCGAGGCCTCGGCGCAGTAAGCGGACACACCCTCTTCGTGCATCCACACAACAGTGCCCCGTTCCTCCTTGCCGGAGGAGCGGGGCACTCTCGGTGAGTGTGCGCCGACTACATGCGACGGCGCAGCGTGAACCGCCTGCGCGGCGGGGGCCACGGGTCGCATAGGGGGCTCGAATCGACCCGCACTACCGAGAGTGCTCCCGTATGTCGGCCGCCTCAACATCGTGACGACCGCCACGACTCAAAGGTAACGCTGCGACGCTCGTCTCATGTGAGTTTCAGATGGGACATTTTCCCGATTTTCTCCCCAAAATCGTGGGCAAATGTGCAGCGCACCACGACGACGAAGGCGCTCCCCGCACCTTCTCTCCCATCGATGCAGGTCAGCCCGGATGACGCGTCATCCGGGCGGTGACCGATCACAACACGAGAGTCAGCGCGAGGCACCCACGCGTAGCGTCGGAATACCAAGCGATACAGCAGTGTCGGGTTCCGGCGACGCCTGACGGGCCTGCCACACGTCACCGGCGCGCGTACGGCGCACCTCGAAGAGGCCACCCTGAGCACCAGAATCAGCAATCAGGTGGTGCGGAGCGCCATAGGTCACCGTCGCACGAATCATGTCGCCAGGACGGGGACGGTCGGCCTCAGCGAGGCCCTCGGGCAGTGCGACGTGCACGAGGCGATTATCACGAGCACGACCCGACATACGATGGGTCGTACCATCCTTACGGCCGTCCCCCTCGGACACGAGGATTTCGACCTCGGTACCCGCCAACGCTGCGTTGTCTTCAGCGCAGATACGCTCCTGAAGCCTCACGAGACGCTGGTAGCGCTCGAGAGCAACGTCATCGGGAACCTGGTCCTCGCGGTCGGCAGCGGGCGTACCCGGGCGACGCGAGTACAGGAAGGTAAAGGCCGACGTGAAACGCGCCTGTTCCACGACGTCCAGGGTCGCCTGGAAGTCCTCTTCCGTCTCACCGGGGAAGCCCACGATGATATCGGTCGTGATGGCGGCCTCAGGAATCGCGGCGCGCACACGGTCCAGAATGCCCATGAAACGCTCGCGGCGGTAGGAGCGACGCATCTGGCGCAGCACGGCGTCAGAACCCGACTGGAGCGGCATGTGCAGACTCGGCATCACCGTAGGCGTCTCCGCCATCGCCGCGATGACGTCGTCCGTGAAGGCGGCAGGGTGAGGCGAGGTGAAACGCACGCGCTCGATGCCCTCCACGCGACCGACGGCCCGCAGCAGGTCAGCAAACGCACCGCGCTCACCAAAGCCCACGCCGTAGGAGTTCACGTTCTGCCCCAGCAGCGTCACCTCAATGGCCCCCTGCGAGGCGACAGCCTCGACCTCAGCCAGGATGTCGCCAGGGCGACGATCGCGTTCCTTGCCGCGCAGGTGGGGCACGATGCAGAACGTGCACGTGTTGTTGCACCCCACCGAGATCGACACCCACGCCGCGAACGCGCTCTCGCGGTGGGTAGGCAGCGTCGAGGGGAAGACCTTGAGTGATTCCTCGATTTCGACGGCGGCCTTGCGATTATGTTCGGCGCGGCGCAGCAGCGCCGGGAGCACATCGATGTTGTGGGTCCCAAAGACAGCGTCCACCCACGGAGCCTTGGAGACGATGCCGTCGCGCATCTGCTGGGCCAGGCATCCGCCGACCGCAATCTGCATGCCCGGGCGCTCGCGCTTGACGGCGGCCAACTGCCCGAGGTTGCCGAACAGGCGGGTCGCGGCGTTTTCACGCACCGAGCAGGTGTTGATGACGATAACGTCTGCACCCATGTCGCCCGCGTCGGTCGCGCGAGCGGCGGCCTCGGGGACGGTGTCAACAGGGACGAGGCCGGCCTGCTCCAGCAGACCCGCCATACGCTCGGAATCGTGTTCGTTCATCTGGCAGCCGAGCGTCCGCACCGCATAGGTGCGAGGCAGGGCATTTACCTGCGGTGTCGTCGTATTCATCGCACAACAGTCTAGTCGTGCTCGCGGCCACCAGAGGAGTCGAGCACGTCACGCAACAGCGCCAAAGCCGCGTCGATGGCTCCGATACGCACGCGGGCTCGATCCCCCTCCAGGTGCACCAACCTGTGCTCCGTCCCGCCCTCGTGCGCGCACGCAACGTGAACGGTGCCGGCAGGGAAACCATCGGCGGGGCCGGGACCGGCTACACCCGTCGTCGACAGGCCGATGGCAGCACCGAACAGGACGCGAGCGCCCTCAGCCATCTGCCTGGCCACCTGCTCGTCCACTGGACCGGTTTGATCGAGGCGCGCGCGAGAGACCCCCAAAACCGAGGCCTTCGTATCCACCGCGTAAGTACACGCCCCTCCGCGCACGACGTGGGATGCGCCAGGCACATCAACCATGCGGGCAACGAGGCCCCCTCCGGTCAGTGACTCTGCGGTCGCAACCGTCAGTCCACGGCGCGTCATCTGCCCGATCAGGTCCGTCACCTGTGCGTCATCCATTCTCAGGACACCTCCCAGCCCCAGCCTTCGTCATCGTCCGAGCTACCAGCATGCCATTCATCCAGGGCATCGCGCACCGCATTGGAGGCCACGGATGGGGAATAGCCTTTGCGCGCCAGCATCGAGCACAAGCGCCGGTACGCGCTCTGCCGAGGAACACCCGCCAGTGATCGACGCTTGCGCGCCACGAGCTGGGCGGCCCTCTCGGCCTCGTCATCACGGCTGATCTGGGACAGTGCTCGCTCGATGATGCCCGGTTCCACCCCCTTACGCACGAGCACCTCACGCAAAGCGCGGCCCGATGCCCCGGTGCCTGAAAAGCGCGAGCGCACCAGAGCATCGGCATAGGCCTGGTCATCGACCAGGCCCACAGCTTCAAGCCGATCAACGACCTGGAGGGCCAGATCGGCACTAAAACCGCGCCCCTCAATGGCACTGGTCAGTTCCGCGCGCGAACAGGCGCGCGCATCTAGCTTCCGCAGCGCGACCTCACGCGCTGCCTCGATGGCGGCTGAACCCGTCAGGGCGGCGTTACGTTCGCGGACGCGGGCCAGCCGCTGCCCCGGGGAGGAGCGGTGGCGTCGCTCCTCCCCCAGCTCCGGATGATCCTCCGGATCCAGATAGCGGACCACGACTCAGAAGCCCGCATCCTCGTCCGGGTCAACCGCAGGTGCCTTCTTGGACCCCTTCTCCTTCTCCGGCTCCGGTTCCTCGGCAATGCCGAGCGCGATCAGGATCTTCTGCTCGATCTCGTTAGCCAGCTCGGGGTTATCCACCAGGAACTGGCGCACATTCTCCTTACCCTGACCCAGTTGGTCATCCCCGTAGGTGAACCAGGAGCCGGACTTGCGCACGATGCCGGCTTCGACACCCATGTCAATGATCGAGCCTTCGCGCGAAATGCCCTTGCCGTAGACGATGTCGAATTCAGCCTGCTTGAAAGGCGGGGCCATCTTGTTCTTGACCACCTTGGCGCGCGTACGGTTTCCGACAGGCGCTCCTGCTTCCTTGAGAGTTTCGATGCGACGCACGTCGATGCGCACCGAGGCGTAGAACTTCAGGGCCTTACCGCCGGTCGTGGTCTCCGGGGAACCGAAAAACACGCCGATCTTTTCACGCAGCTGGTTGATGAAGATCGCGGTCGTGCCGGTCGCCGAGAGGGCACCCGTGATCTTACGCAGGGCCTGACTCATGAGGCGGGCCTGCAGGCCCACGTGGGAGTCGCCCATCTCGCCCTCAATTTCTGCCTTGGGCACCAGGGCCGCGACCGAGTCGATGACGATAATGTCGATGCCGCCCGAGCGGATCAGCATGTCGGCAATTTCGAGGGCCTGCTCGCCCGTGTCGGGCTGAGAGACCAGCAGGGAATCGGTGTCCACGCCCAGGGCGCGAGCGTAGACGGGGTCGAGCGCGTGCTCAGCGTCGATGAAGGCCGCGTTGCCGCCGGCCTTCTGGGCGTTCGCAACGGCGTGCAGAGCAACCGTGGTTTTACCGGAGGATTCGGGACCGTAGACCTCAATGACACGCCCGCGGGGTAGGCCACCGATGCCGAGCGCGACATCGAGAGCAAGAGAGCCGGTGGGGATCACCTGAACGGGAGGACGATTGTCGTCACCCAAGCGCATCACGGATCCCTTGCCGAATTGCTTATCAATCTGCGACAGGGCGACTTCGAGCGCCTTGTTGCGGTCGTTCGTGACGGTCTTTGCCGCGGGTGCCTTACGGGCTGCCATGATGGTCCTTTCGTTCTGCGGCCTCTCCGGCCTGCGAGTGTCCTGGCCTCAATGACGCCCCTCTCCGAGGCGCCATGACGAGTATGCGACCGGCCATCGTCATCTGCGTCCCGCACGCGCCACCCCTGTGGACGACACGCGAGGACGATTCGTCGCCCATCAGCTTAGATGGAACAGATGTTCGATACTGCGGCGACACGCCGAGACACCAGGCAGGGCATGCGAGAACACAAACGCGCAGCAATGCGCGTTCGCGCATGGAAAACGATAAAGGAGTCAGCGGCTCCGTTCGCGCGGGTCGAGGCGATGAATCCAGCGCGCATCCTCACGCCCGGTTTCTTCGCACAGCTGCGCCCAGACCTCGTCAGGACTCGCCCCGGCAGACAGAGCGTCGCGGGCTGTGGCCCCCAGCGAGGCGAGGTAGAGGTCAGAAACGTACGAGCGGCCGAGGGCCGACCCGAAGGTCGCCTCGACCGCTTCGTAAAACTCGGAGTGCTTCACGCGTCAGGAGATCAGCGTGACGGGTACGAGATCGTCGGGCACCGCGTCGGGAATGACAGCACCGTCGATGATCGCCATGCGTTCGGAGACCTCGCGCAGCACGAACCACAGCGGAACGCGCAGAGCGGAGGTAATGGCCTCGAGCAGTTCGGAGGACGCCTCCTTCTGCCCGCGCTCAACTTCGGAGAGATAGCCCAGGGACACCTGTGCTTCGGAGGAGACTTCGCGCAGGGTTCGACCCTGGCGCTGGCGGATGCCACGCAGGACATCGCCCAGTTCGCTGCGCAGCAGCGGAGTTTCGCTCAGTGTCTTTTCCATATCGTTACTGTAGCCGTTCTTGTTCGTCGGGCGCATCGTTAGTTCGCGCATCGGACCGGTGTAACCGGGCGCGCGCACGCCTCGGGTTGTTGTCATGTTCTGTCAACGCGCACCCAAACCGGCCTATTCCACCGGGCACTCAATTCGCGTATGGGTTGCGTCACCCAGACTCAACTCTGAATGGGCTGCCCAGCAGGAGACGAGTCCGCGGAAGCCGCGTGCCCGCCGTCCGCCTCATGAGAGTCGACGACGGCAGGAGTGCGCATCAGTGTGACGCCCTCGACCACGTAGGCGACACCAGAAATGAGGGTCAGCGCCAGTGCGATACCGGACAGGGCGAGACCGAGGCGAATCACGAGAATAACCCACCACTGGTTAGCCCGGTCGATCGCATAGAAGTGCTCCCATGGGATGAGCAGCGTCCCCAGCGCAATGATCTGGAAGAAGGTCTTCAGCTTACCCATCCAATTCGCCGAGACAACGACGCCACGGCGCAGGAAAAAGGCGCGCATCGCGGTGATGCCGAGCTCGCGCACAGCGATCAGGATCGTCACGAACCAGGGCAAGAACCCCTGCCAGGACAGGAGAACGAAACCTCCCAAGGTCAAAGCTTTGTCAGCGATGGGATCGACGATGCGCCCGAAGTCGGTGATCTGGTTCCATGAACGAGCCAGATGCCCGTCGAGATGATCCGTAATCGAGGCAAGCGCGAAGATGACGAAGGCCACCCACTTCGTAACCCAGGAGTCCTGTAGGGCCAAAATGATGAAGACAGGGACGAAGACCAGGCGCGCCATGGTCAGCACGTTCGGCAGGTTCACGACGGGGACTGCGGAGCCCCGTTGAACGCGCGACACGTTATCAGTCATTGCTGGTACCTCTCTCTTAGCGGCCGGTGAGCTGCCAAGCGTCCTCGTCGTTGTCCGGCTCCTCATCAACCCAATCAGGTGAGAAACCGCCAAAGTTATGTCCAGAGTACGGGTCTAACCCGCCCGCGCGCGAATCGCCAGCGTGTCCCGTGCCCGATTCGTAACCAGAGGAGGCCTTCGTAGTGTCAATCGACGAGGTCCCCTTCCCCGCAGCGCGGACGCTCGCAGCACCGGTGGCGGGGCTGGGTGCCCCCGAGGGTGCCCTGGAAGCGGGTGCGGGGGATGCGGGCGCGGCGGAAACCGCCGCGGGCTCGGGTTCGGGTTCGCTGATGGAGGTGGATTCGCCGCGCAGCATCGCGAGCACCTCGGGGAGCTGCTCGGGGGTGACGAGGACCTGGCGGGCCTTGGATCCTTCGGAGGGTCCGACGATGTCGCGGGATTCGAGGAGGTCCATGAGGCGTCCGGCGCGGGCGAAGCCGACGCGCAGCTTGCGCTGGAGCATGGAGGTGGAGCCAAGCTGGGTGGAGATGACAAGCTCGGCGGCCTGGAGCAGGTCTTCGAGGTCGGCTCCGATATCTTCGGCGACTTTTGCTTCCTTCTTGTCGGGCACGACGTCGTCGCGGTAGTGCGTTTCCATCTGGCTCTTGACGTGGGCGACGACCTGGTGGATCTCGGATTCGCCGACCCAGGCACCCTGAACACGCATGGGCTTGGAGGCACCGGCGGGCAGGTAGAGGGCGTCGCCCTGGCCGATGAGTTTTTCGGCACCGGGCTGGTCGAGGATGGTGCGTGAGTCGGTCAGCGACGAGGTTGCGAACGCGAGGCGCGAGGGGATGTTGGCCTTGATGAGGCCGGTGACGACGTCGACCGAGGGGCGCTGCGTGGCCAGGACCAGGTGGATGCCGGCGGCGCGCGCGAGCTGTGTGATGCGTTGAATCGATGCTTCGACGTCGCGCGGCGCGACCATCATGAGGTCGGCGAGCTCGTCGACGACCACGAGCAGATACGGGTAGGGGTGCAGGGTGCGGTTGAGGCCGGGTTTGGCCTGCACCTGTCCGGCGGCCACCGCCTTGTTGAAGTCGTCGATGTGCTTGAAGCCGTAGTCCGACAGGTCGTCGTAGCGCGCGTCCATCTCCTTGACGACCCATTCGAGGGCCTCGGCGGCCTTCTTGGCGTCGGTGATGATGGGCGAGATGAGGTGCGGGATGCCCTCGTAGATCGTGAGTTCCACGCGCTTGGGGTCGACCAGGATCATGCGCACTTGCTGCGGCGTCGCGCGCATCATGATCGAGGTGATCATGGAGTTGACGAAGGAGGACTTACCGGAGCCGGTCTGGCCAGCGACCAGCATGTGCGGGGTCTTGGCCAGGTTGGTGACGACGTAGCCGCCCTCGACGTCCTTGCCGACGCCGACGACGAGCGGGTGCTGGTTGCGGCGAGCGGCAGCGGAACGCAGAACGTCGCCGAGGGCCACGTTTTCGCGATCGGCGTTGGGGATCTCGATGCCGATGGCGCTCTTGCCGGGGATCGGCGCGAGGATGCGAACGTCGGCGGAGGCCACCGCGTAGGCAATGTTTTTCGATAGGTTGGTGAGCTTATCGACCTTGACGCCGGCTCCGAGGACGACCTCGTAGCGGGTGACTGTCGGGCCGCGCGAGAAACCGGTGACGCGCGCGTCGACGTTAAAGTCCTCGAAGACCTGGGCGAGCGCGGCGACGACCTGGTCGTTAACGGCGGAGCGCGTCATGTGGGGCGGCCCTGAGACGAGCAGGTCCTGTGAGGGCAACGTGTAGCTGATCGAGTCATCCAGGTTAGGCTGGAAGGCACCATCGGGTTCGTCGGTGATTGGCGGGGGTGTCGGTTCGGGCTCAGGCTCGTGAGCGGGGACCTGGTGGGGTGCCACGACGGGACGCATCTTGGTGATCATCTCGGTGGGTGCGTCCGGCGTGGAGGGACGAGGCCTGGGCTTGGCGGGCACGAAGGACTTGGCCACGGGAACAGCGCCGGACTCCAGGAGCTGGGTCCGTTCAACGGATTCCTTTTCAGCGGCTTGACGGAAGGACTCGTCGCCGTCGTATTCGTCGAGGAATTCATCGTCTCCGGCCGCGAGATTCTTGCGGGACTTGCGGCGCGCCTTCTTTGCGGTGTCCCTATCGCCGGGCACACCGTCGGAGTCCTTCTCGTTTGTTCCGCTCAGGTGGGCAGCGAGGTCGCGCAGGCGCGCCGGAACGTCGGCAACTGCGGTGCGGGTAGCCAGGAGGATGGAGTAGGCCAGCAGCAGGACGAGGAGGGCACCGGCTCCCCAGGAGGAAACGAGGAGTATGAGGGGGCGCGCAATGAACCAGCCGATAACGCCACCGGCCGTGTCGATGCCCGGCTCGGAACCCATGCTGGGGTTACCACGCGAGATGTGCACGAGTCCGGTGAGGGCCATCGTAATACCGACACCGCCAGCCACGTGGTGGGGCAGCGCGGAGCGGCCCGAGCGCGCGGAGACAAGCTCGCAGGCGAGCGCCACGAGGAGCAGGGGGAGAACGACGGAGAAGATTCCGACGAGTCCCGCCGAGGCGTAGTGGATGGCGTCCCCAGCCTCACCGGAAATCTGGAACCATTCGCGCAGAGCAATGACGATCGCGGCGGCAAGAGCGATGAAGGCCGCGGCGTCGCGCTTGACCTGGGGGTCCGTCGCTTTCCAGCCACGTACCATGCTGGCTCCAGCACGAGCAATGGCCGCGAACAAGCGGGCCAGCAAACCGGGCTGAGTAGGCTGCTGTGGCGGCATAGGCTCGGGCTTGGCGGCCGGACGAGACTTACCCGTCTTGGCGCGCGGGCGCGCAGGACCTTTACCAGAGGAAGAGCGTGGAGACGATTGTGCCATGATTGCTCCACGATATCGCCCGCGCTGGCCCCGCTCAGGAGGCGCGCCGCGAGCGCTCAGCGCAGGATATTCGTAACAACACCGGTTTCGAGCACGTTGTCAACCTGCTCGCGCGTGGGCACGGGCAGGGCAGACTCGTGAGAGACGGCGAGTGCCCCGCCAGCGTTCGCCATGAGGCATGCGGTCTCCAGGTCGTGGCCCAGGAGGATGCCAGCGCACATCTCTGCGATGTGGGTGTCCCCCACGCCCGCGGTGTCGGCGATGGCCACCTCGAATGCGGGAATCGTGATGATGGGGGCATCCGCGCCGAGCTGGAGTTCGCAGCCTCGGTTGCCCACGCGGCGCACGGTGGCAGCGTCGGGGCGCATGTAGGAACGGATCGTGGAGCCGCAACGGGTGCGGTCTAGGATGTCAGCCAGGGCCGAGGCCTCCCAGTCGTTCATCGTCACCACGTCGGCGCGCGGCAGGATCGTCTCCCATGCCTCGACGGGCACCTGCACGACCGCGGGCGACACGGAGACGACGAGGGTAACGAAGGGAGGCAGGGCCGCAGCCCATTCGCTGAGTTCGACTGCCGCGTGCGCGTTCGTCATGTCTGAGGCCGCCACGTGCACGACGTCCCCCTCGCGCAGCTCAATACGGTCGAGGGTGGTACGCGAGGGCTCGGACTCGACTCCCGCGGTGACGACCGAGCACATCGTTCCGCCCTTATCGATCAGCTGGATAACGACACCGATATCGCCGACCAGCTCGGGGGTCAGGACCTCCACGCCCGCCTCCACCAGCTGCTGACGCACCTGGAAGGAGTTCGGGCCGGTGCCCAGTGGCGAGGCCGCTGCCGCCGGGACGCCCATGGCCGCCGCGGCGCACAGGGTCGTGAACCCACCGCCGGGCCGAGAGCTCGCGGCATCGGCGTGCACCGATCCCCCGCGCTCGGGAATGTAGGCGATGTGCATTGGCAAGACCAGAGCAACCGAGTGCGTCGAAATGAAGCGACCCGCCACGGACTTTCCTTCCCCTGTGTGCCGCGCTACCACCCGGGTAGCCACGGCCTCGTCACTGAAAACTGCCGAGCTCCTACTGCTCGGTGACCACCGGAACGATCATAGGACGACGACGCAGACGTCGCGCGACCCAGCGACCGATGACGCGGCGCATCGCCTGCTGCAGGACGTAGGGGTCCTGGCCGCCGGGCGCAGCCGCGTCCTTGAGGGCCTTAGTGACGTCGGGCAGTATCTCCTCGAAGACCGAGTCATCCTCAGCCATGCCGATCGCGCGGATCTCGGGACCCGCGAGGACCATACCCGAATCGTGCTCGACCACAGCGAAGATCGAGATGAAGCCCTCCGCCCCCAGGGTACGGCGGGTTTCCAGCTCGTCCTCGGAGATTTCGCCGATGGAGCGGCCGTCCACGTACACGTACTCACACGGCACGATGCCCGACACGCGCGCGACGCCGTCCTTGAGGTCGACCGTCACGCCGTCCTCAGCCAGGACCACATGCTGCGGGTCGATGCCTGTCTTGACGGCCAACTGACCGTTGCCCACCAGGTGGCGGACCTCGCCGTGGATGGGCATGACGTTCTTGGGCTGGACGATGTTGTAGCAGTAGATGAGTTCTCCGGCGCTCGCGTGGCCCGACACATGCACCTTCGCGTTCTCCTTCGACACGACGCGCGCGCCCAGGCGGGTCAGGTCGTTGATAACGCGGTACACGGAGTTCTCATTGCCCGGGATCAGCGAGGACGCCAGCACGACCATGTCGCCCGGCTCAATCGTCACCGTACGATGCGACCCTACCGACATGCGCGACAGGGCCGCCATCGGCTCGCCCTGGGAGCCGGTCGCCATGTAGACGCGCTGGGAGGGCGGCAGTTCACCGATACCCTTGAGGTCCACGACGACGCCCTCGGGGATCGTCAGGTATCCTTTCTCCTCGGCGATGCGCATATTGCGCTCCATGGAGCGGCCCACGAACGCGACGCGACGCCCGTGGTGAGCAGCGGCATTAATGACCTGCTGGACGCGGTGCACGTGCGAGGCGAAGGAGGCGACGACGATCTGGCCGGAGGCCTCACCGAAGACCTGGTCGAGGACCGGGCCAATCTCGCGTTCGGGCGTGATAAAGCCCGGGACCAGGGCATTCGTGGAGTCCACCATGAACAGGTCGACGCCTTCCTCACCCATGCGGGCGAAGGCGCGCAGGTCGGTCAGGCGACGGTCCAGCGGCAGCTGATCCATCTTGAAGTCGCCCGTAATCAGGACGTTGCCCGCACCCGTGCGCACGAAGACCGCGAGCGCGTCGGGGATCGAGTGGGTGACGGAGACGAATTCGAGGTCGAAGGGGCCGACGCTGAGGCGGTCGCCCTCGGCGACGACGGTGAGGCCCGGGTCGGGCAGGCGGTGTTCGCGCAGCTTGGGGGCGACGAAAGCCAGGGTCAGGTCGGAGCCGTAGATCGGGATATCGTCGCGCAGTTTAAGCAGATAGGGCACGGCACCGATGTGGTCCTCGTGGCCGTGGGTGAGGACCATGCCCACGACGTCGTCCATGCGGTCCTCGATCCAGGAGAAATCGGGGAGGATGAGGTCGACGCCGGGCTGGCTCTCCTCGGGGAAGAGGACGCCGCAGTCCACGACCAGGAGCTTGCCCCGGTACTCGAGGACGTTCATGTTACGGCCGACCTCGCCAAGACCTCCCAGCGGGATCACTCGCAGTGCGCCCTCTTCCAGGGGCGCGGGTTCGCTGAGATTCTCGTACAAAGACTTCATGGTGCCAGTCTGCCACGTCAGAGAGCTTTTCCCCGCATCGGGAGATCCCTGAGGCGGGTCGGCCCCCTCACACTTGGGCGTGGAGGGGACCGTGTTCCGTCTCATCGACGAGGCCGTGACTGGCCCCCGCCGCACGGGTGTCGGATAAGTAGACGCTTTACAGTAGGTCGGCAGCGCACAGGGCGCGGCGCAGGGCCGAGACCTCGTCGTCGCTGATGCCGACCATCGGTAGGCGCACGGCGGGGCTGTCGATGACGCCCTGGAGCCACAGGGCGTACTTGGCCATGACGGCACCCTGGCCGCCGCCCATGATGGCGTGGACGAGGGGGCGCAGGGAGTAGGAGAGTTCGCGGGCCTCCCACACCTGGTCGGTGTCGAGCAGCTCGATCATGCGGCGGTAGTGGGCGGAGGCCACGTGGGTCACGACGGAGATGAAGCCGGAGGCTCCGCCCGTCATCCACGCGAAGTTCAGGCCGTCGTCGCCCGAGTAGTACTCCAGGCCGGTGCGGTGCATGCGCTCCACGCCTGTCTCGACGTCGCCGGTAGCGTCCTTGACCCCGAGGATGCGCGGGTGCTGGGCGAGGATGTCAAGGGTGGAGTCGGAGAAGGCGATGCCGGTGCGGCCGGGAATGTCGTAGAGCATGACGGGCAGGTCGACAGCGTCGGTGACGGCGCGCACGTGGGCGCGCAGGCCTTCCTGGGAGGGACGGTTGTAGTACGGGGACACGACCAGCAGACCGTCCGCGCCGTGTTCCTGGGCACCTTCACCGATGCGCACGGCGTGTGCTGTGTCGTTGGAGCAGGCACCGCACAGGATGAAGGCGCGGTCTCCGACGGCTTCGCGAACCGCGTCGGTGAGGTCGTTCTTTTCGGGCTGGTGTGTCGTCGGCGACTCGCCCGTCGTACCGGACAGGAGGATCGTGTCGCAGCCTTCGTCAACGAGCTTGATCGCGAGGCGCTGGGCAGAGGGCAGGTCGATGTCGCCGGCCTCGGTCATGGGGGTGACCATGGCGGCGGCCAGGGAACCGAATCGGCGAGGAGGAATATTCGTCATGCCCCCATCTTACGCACTCGCCACGTGACGAGGCCTCCGCCGGTTCGTGAGGAGAGTCCACGATGCGGGGGGCTCGCCATGCCTCCCGCCCGTCGTGGGTCCTTAGTCGCGACGCGCCCACCACATGTGCTGGGCCTGATCACCGAGCGTGCGCACGCCCCCCGAGGGGGCAAAGCCCGCCGAGGTGTAGAAACGTTGACGTTCCTCGTCATCCGCGCCGATCCACACGTGCAGCACGCCGCTGGTCAGGTCCGCGACGGCTGCCAGGAGGCGCGAGGCGTGTCCGGCGCGCCGGAAGTTCGGGTCTACAACAAGCTCGTACACCTGGGTCGCCCTCTCGCTCCCCTCCCCCGCGGGACCGTGCCCGGAGGAGGTGTCCACGGCCTCGTCCGGTCCTGCCAGGGCGAAGCCGACGATGGTGTTGGCGTGCAGCGCGACGAGGAGCGCGCTGCCCTCGGGAGAGGGGGCGGACAGGGTGGCCTCCCAGCGGCGGGCGAGCAGCTCCTCGGTGATGCCCTGGGATGCCAGTGCTTCCTCTCCCATGAGGGCACGCCAGGCACCGACCTGCAGACGAGCAATAGCACCTTCGTCGCCGCGCTGGGCGGGCCTCACGGAACGGTCCGGGGCAGCGTTCACAGGCCCATGACCTGATCAAGACCGATCGTCAGGCCGGTCCGGCCAATCACGCGGCGCACGCCCAGGAGCACGCCGGGCATGAAGGACACGCGGTCGAAGGAGTCTGTGCGGATAACCAGCTGCTCGCCCTCGTTGCCCAGGAGGATCTCCTCGGAGGCAGTCAGGCCGCGCAGGCGCACGGCGTGCACCGGGACGCCGTCGACGCGGCCGCCTCGGCTGCCCAGTTCGTCCATCTCGGTGGCGTCGGGCATGTCGCCCAGGCCAGCCTCGGCGCGTGCGCGAGCGATGCCGCGCGCGGTGGCCACCGCCGTGCCCGAGGGGGCGTCCACCTTGCCCGGGTGGTGCATCTCGATGACCTCGGCGGACTCGAAATAGGGGGCGGCCATGGCAGCAAACTTCATGGCCAGCACCGCGCCCATCGCGAAGTTCGGGGCAATCAGAACGGCACGCCCCGCCTCCTCCGCATGAGTGCGCACGCGCGCGTAGGACTCCTCGGTCCACCCCGTCGTGCCCACGACGACGTCCACGCCGGCGTCAAGGAGCGCGTGCACGTTCGCCTCGGTGACTCCGGGAACCGAGAAGTCGACGGCGACCTGCGCGCCGTTAACGGTTTTCTTGGTGATCGGATCGCCCGCGTCCAGCTGGGCGACGACCTCCATGTCGGGGGCACCGGTCACAGCCGCCACGACAGTGGAGCCCATGCGGCCCTTAGCTCCGGTCACTGCCACGCGAATCATCATTGTCTCCTTCTGAAAGGGTTGCTTAGTGTCAAGGCTATGCCCCGCACCCGGGAAGTGGGCGGGGATTCTCACGACTCAGTCCTGGGGCAGGACCAGCGCGCGGCAGTCCAGCTTGGCGATCAGGGAGGCGGCCAAGGCGCGAACGTCATGCGCGCCCACCGCGTCGAATTCGGCCAACGACTCGTCGATGGGACGGTAGCGCCCGACGATCTCCGAGCGGCCCAGTCGCATCATGCGCGACCAGTTGTCCTCCAGGCCCAGGACGACGCCTCCGCGGACCTGCCCGCGCACGCGCGTCATCTCCTCCTCGGTCGGGCCGTCCGCTGCCAGGTCCTCCAGCTGAGCGCGCATGATGGCCTCGACCTCGTCGACATTGTCGGGGCTGCAGCCCGCGTACATCCCGAAGGTACCCGTGTCGGAGTAGGCGACGTCGTAGGCATAGGTCGTATAGGCCAGGCCACGCTTTTCGCGCACCTCCTGAAAGAGGCGCGAGGACATGGACCCGCCAAGGATCGAGAGCAGCACACTCATCGTGGGACCCAGCGGATCGGTGGCCGACAAGCCTTCACAACCGATGAGGACGTGCGCCTGCGTGACGTCGCGCTGTCGCGTGATGTCCTTCTCGTGGTCGGCGATGGGCGTCGCGGTCGTTGATCGACGAGGCCGGGGCGCGGTCGCGCTCGCGTGATCCCAGGGGGACGCCTCCAGGGCGGCCTGGACGCGCTCGACAATGTGGTCGTGGTCGACGTGGCCAGCGGCTGCGACGATGAGCGAAGAGGGCGAGTAGTGGGCCTGGTAATGCTCCCACACGTCAGAGCGGCCGACCTCGCGAATCGCCTGGGAGGTGCCGCCGACGGGACGGCCGATGGGGCGGTCACCGTGGACGGCCAGCTGGAAAGCCTCGTGAACGGTTTCCGTAGGCGAGTCCTCCCCCATCGCCAGCTCGTCGAGGATGACGCCGCGCTCCATCGCGAAATCATCCTCGTCCAGGCGCGAGTCGGTGACCATGTCGGCCAGCGTCTCGATCGCCATGTCCAGGTCGGCGTCGCGAACGCGCGCCCAGTACGCGGTGTGCTCGCGGGCGGTCTCGGCGTTGGACTCGCCGCCGACGCTGTCGAAGGCGACAGCGATGTCAAGGGCCGAGCGCTTATTCGTGCCCTTGAAGAGGAGATGCTCGAGGAAGTGAGTGGATCCCGCCGTGCGCGGTCCCTCATCACGCGAGCCCACAGGTACCCACAGGGACACGCCCGCACTCTTCGTTGCGGGAATCGTCTGGGTCAGCACACGCGTCCCAGCACCCAGGATTGTGCGCTCGATGCGCGTGTCACCGTCCTCGATGGACAGGCGGGACTCGTCGAGCGGCAGCGGCTTAGGCGTCATTCTTCTCCTCTTGCGTCCCCGCGGGCCGGGGATTGGCACGAAACGTTCACAGTGTAGCCGTACAAGGGCTGGTGGCCGGGCGGAGCACGCGCTCCATCCCGGCCACCGGTCACTGTCAGCTATCGGGAGCTACTCACTCCTCAGACGCGCCTTCCTCACGCTCGTCGTCGCGACGACGACGAGTGCGGGTGCGGGGACGGCGCTCGCGGCGCTCAGAACGGTCACGGCGCTCACGACGCGGCTCGGAAGACTCACCCTCGGGGACCTCCAGCTCGCCAGCATCACCGTCGATGACGGCGTGCAGGCTCAGCTTGCCGCGGTCGCCGATCTCGTTGATCTCGACCTCGACCTGCTGGCCGACCTGCAGGACGTCGTCCACGGAATCGATGCGCTTACCGCCCACGAGGCGACGGACCTGCGAAATGTGCAGGAGGCCGTCCTTACCGGGGGTCAGCGACACGAAGGCGCCGAACGACGTGGTCTTGACGACCGTGCCGACGAAGCGCTCGCCGACCTCGGGCATCTGCGGGTTCGCGATCTGGTTGACCATCGTGCGGGCGGCCTCGGCGGAGGCCCCGTCGGAAGAGGCGATGTAGACGGTGCCGTCGTCCTCGATGGTGACGTCAGCGCCGGTCTCGTCCTGGATCTGGTTGATCATCTTGCCCTTGGGACCGATGACCTCGCCGATCTTGTCGACGGGAACCTTGACGGTGATGATACGAGGAGCGTTCGGACTCATCTCATCCGGGCCGTCGATCGCCTGGTTGATCAGGTCGAGGATCGCCAGGCGGGCGTCGCGTGCCTGGGCCAGCGCGGCGCGCAGCACCTGGGAGTCGATGCCGTCGAGCTTGGTGTCCAGCTGCAGGGCCGTGATGAAGTCGCGGGTACCGGCAACCTTGAAGTCCATGTCGCCGAAGCCGTCCTCGGCACCCAGGATGTCGGTCAGGGTGACGGCCTTGAACTGACCATCGACCTCACCGGTCATGAGGCCCATCGCGATGCCCGCGACGGGGGCGCGCAGCGGCACGCCAGCCTGGAGGAGGGACAGGGTCGAGGCACACACGGATCCCATCGAGGACGAGCCGTTAGAACCCATGGTCTCGGAGACCTGACGGATCGCGTAGGGGAAGTCCTCGCGCGAGGGCAGGACGGGAACCAGCGCGCGCTCGGCCAGGTCACCGTGGCCGATCTCGCGGCGCTTCGGGGAGCCGACGCGGCCAACCTCGCCCGTGGAGAACGGGGGGAAGTTGTACTGGTGCATGTAGCGCTTGGAATTGATGGGCGACAGGTTGTCGATCTGCTGCTCCATGCGCAACATGGCCAGGGTGGTCACGCCCAGGATCTGGGTCTCACCGCGCTGGAACAGGGCGGAGCCGTGCACGCGGGGCAGGACCTCAACCTCGGCGGAGAGAGAACGGATCTGGCGCGGGGTACGGCCATCCATGCGGATCTCTTCACGCAGGGTGCGATTACGGATCGTGGCCTTCTCGAGCGAACGGAACGCGGCCTTGAGGGCCTTCTCCGACTCGGGGAAGCGCTCGGCAAGTGCCTCGAGCATCTCTTCCTTGACGGCATCCACGGCCTCGTCGCGGGCGAGCTTGCCCTCGGTCAGCAGCGCCTGAGCGACCTTCTCGGCGGCGTATTCCTCGACAGCGGCGTATTCCTCGTCGGTGTAGTCCAGGAACAGCGGGAAGTCGGCGGTCTCCTTGGAGGCCTTCTCGGCGACCTTGATCTGAGCCTCGCACAGGGCCTTGATGAAGGGCTTTGCGGCTTCGAGGCCGTCGGCCACAACATCTTCGGTGGGGGCGGTAGCGCCAGCCTGAATGAGATCCCACTCGTTCTTGCCGCCGCCGGCCTCGACCATCATGATCGCGACGTCTTCGGAGCCGTCCTCCTTGGTGACGATGCGGCCCGCGACAACGATGTTGAACACGGAACGCTCGAGCTCGCTCCAGCGCGGGAACGCGACCCACTGGCCGTCGATCAGGGCCAGGCGAGTGCCACCGATCGGGCCGGTGAACGGCAGGCCAGCGATCTGGGTGGACATGGAGGCGGCGTTGATCGCCAGGACATCGTAGGCGTCATCCGGGTCGATCGTCAGGACGGTCTCGACGACCTGAACCTCGTTACGCAGGCCCTTGACGAAGCCGGGGCGCAGCGGGCGGTCGATGAGGCGGGCCGCCAGGATGGCCTCGGTGCCCGCGCGGCCTTCGCGGCGGAAGAAGGAACCGGGGATGCGACCCGCGGCGTACTGACGCTCTTCAACGTCAACGGTCAGCGGGAAGAAATCGAACTGGTCCTTGGGGTTCTTGCCAACGGTCGTGGCCGACAGAACGGTGGTGGAATCATCCAGGTAGGCCAGGGCAGAGCCGGCGGCCTGCTTGGCGAGACGGCCGGTTTCGAAGCGCACGACGCGCTTGCCGAAACGGCCGTTATCGATAATCGCCTCTGCGGCGATGATGTCAGAGCCTTCCATCATGGGGCGTTTCTCCTTGGTTTGTTGGTGTCGCGCTCCACTTCGGCCTTCGATCGAAGCCCACGGATCAACTCTCCGGAGGCCACTGTCGAAAACCGGCGGCTTGCGCGCGAAAAATAAACGGCGTGCCCGAGGCGGGCGTGTGAAAACCGGCCCGTCTCCGTTATGGGAGGCGGGCCGGCCCAAAATCAGCGGCGCAGGCCGAGACGCTCGATGAGCGAACGGTAACGCTCGATGTCGATGTCAGCCAGGTAACCCAGCAGGCGGCGACGACGGCCGACCAGCAGCAGCAGGCCACGACGGGAGTGGTGGTCGTGCGTGTGGGTCTTGAAGTGCTCGGTCAGATCCTTGATGCGGCGGGTCAGCAGCGCGATCTGCACCTCGGGGGAACCGGTGTCGCCCTCGTGGGTAGCGTACTCGGCGATGATCTGGTCCTTGACGTCCTTGCTCAGCGGCACAGGCTTCTCCTTTGTATTCGTTGCGCGGGGCATCCGGGCGTCTCCCGGATGCTGACAGTCCGCGGCCGGTGTACGGCCTTTCTACAGTAGCACGTCCAAGTTGTCAGTCTCCTCGTGAGCGACGAAGCTAACGATTTGGCCGGTCGGGGGCGAGGCCTCTTCCCCTCCCCCGTTATCTGTCCGCACGCCAGGGCAGGGCCGAGCACCCAGCGAGTGCCTGGATCCGGGGAGGCATTAGGAGGCAGTGACTGAGTCCGGGTCGACGCGCCCGGCGACGCCGATACCGAGGACGGAAGCCGTCTGACGCAGGTCGTCGTCCATCTGGCGCAACAGGCCGTCGACGTTATCGAAGGACAGCATCGGACGGATACGCGACACGAAAGTGACAGCGATGCGTTCGCCGTACAGGTTCAGGTCGGAGCGGCCTAAGACGTGTGCCTCGACGGTGCGCTCCTCGCCGTTGAACTGTGGGTTGGTGCCCACGGAGATGGCGGCAGGCAGGAACTCAGCGGACTGGGTGCCGGGGACGGCACGCACGACCCAGCCAGCGTAGACGCCGTCTGCAGGGATGACGCCCTCGACCTCTTGCGAGAGGTTCGCGGTGGGGAATCCGAGCGTGCGACCACGCTTGAAGCCGTGGCAGACGGTGCCGCGGATACGGTGCAGGTGACCGAGCACGCGGGCGGCACCGGAGACATCGCCTGTAGCCAGAAGTTCGCGCACCCATGAGGAGGACCAACGGCGTCCCTCGGGTGCCTCGATGTCGGTAACGGTCAAGACATCGAAGCCATAGCGGCGGCCGAGGGCGCGCAGTGTGTCGATCGTTCCGACGTTGCCGCGACCGAAGCGGAAGTCTTCACCGACGACAACCTCGCGGGCACCACAGCGCTCGACCAGAAATTCGTAAACGAACTCGTCGGGTTCGAGGCTGTAGACGCTCTTGTCGTAGTGGGCGACGAGAGTGGCGTCCAGTCCGGCGGCCTCCATTGCGTCGAGGCGGTCACGCAGCGGGGAGATGAGCTGGAGGCCCACCTCGGGCTTATGCACCTGAATCGGGTGCGGGTCGAAGGTGATGGCCACGGCGTCGACGCCGAGCTTGTGTGCACGCTCCACGCAGGTGGCGATGACCTTCTTGTGACCGTTGTGCATGCCGTCGAAGTTACCGATGGTGACGACACTGGCCTCGTTGCCGGGGATGTCGGTCAGGGACTGCCAGACGTTCATTGTCTCTCTTTCTTAAAAAACCAGGACGGTCCGCAGGCGCGCAGCGTCGATACGCAGCAGGCCGAGGACCTCACCTGACGGCGACGTGGCCGCGATTGGTGGGGCCTCCCCCTCCGAGGCGATCGGCAGCGCATCGCCGTCTTGCGCGACCCACTGCGCGAGTTGCCCGCGCGAACGTCGGGGGGCCTGGCCGTGCGCAAAGGCCCCTGCCTCGGCCTCAGTGAGGGGCAGGGCGGGGAACATGGCGAGTGCCGCCCGCCCCAGGGGAATCAGGGGCAGAACAGGCTGCTGCCCACCCCCTTCGTCCTCCACGGCGGCGGCGAGTTCATCGAGGGTGAGCGCGCCTTCAAGCGGGAAGTCGCCGACGCGCGTCCGCCGCAGCGCGGTGAGGTGAGCACCAACCCCCAGGGCCGCGCCCGCATCGCGCGCGAGGGCCCGTACGTAGGTGCCCGACGAACACTCGACAGCCACGTCGACATCGACGACGCGAACCGGTCCGGGAGCGCATGCGCTCTCCCGGACCACGGCCTCGTCGAGGCAAACCTCAGATACGCGCGGGGCCGCAAGAACCTCCAGGCGCGAGATACGCACCGGGCGCGCTGCCAGCTCGACGTCCTGCCCCGCGCGGGCGAGCGCATACGCTCGTTTGCCGTTCACCTTGATCGCCGACACTGTCGTGGGAACCTGCATGATGTCACCGCGCAGGGGCGCGAGCGCCGCCTCCAGGTCGGACTCGCTGAGGGAGGTGCACCCCACCGCTGACGTGGGGAGTCCCTCGGCATCATCCGTGTTGGTCCCAATACCGAAACGGATTGTCGCCAGATACTCCTTCGAATGCCCGCTCACCCACGTGAGGAGCTTCGTTGCCTTACCAACACCGATGACGAGGACCCCGGTCGCCATGGGGTCCAGCGTGCCGCCGTGGCCCACCTTGCGGGTGTGGCCCAGGCGTCGCACACGCGCAACGACATCGTGGCTGGTAATGCCAGCGGGCTTGTCGATGACGAGCAGGCCGGGGCGCGGGTTATCGGGGCGACGAGCCATGAGCGATTAGGCCCAATCCTTCTCGTCCGCTTCGCCCTCTTCGTCGTCGTGACGGTAGGGGTCCTCCTCACCCGCGTAGGTCGCGCCCTGCGCGGCGGCGGCAATCGCCTCGTCCTTCGCCTTGGCCTTCGCGAGGGCATCCTCCAAGGCTGCCGCGCTCTCGGGAAGCGCGTCCGGGATGAACTCCAGCGTCGGGGTCAGGCGCAGCCCCAGGACCTTGCCGACGCGTGAGCGAAACAGGCCCTGCGCGGAAGCGAATGCACGCGCGGCCTTCTCACGCTGCTCGTCATCGCCAAGCACCGTGTAGAAAACGGACGCATGCTGCAGGTCGCCCGTCACGCGCACGTCCGTGATCGTCACGAGCTCCAGGCGGGGATCCTTCACATCGCGTCCGATCATCGACGCAACAGTCTGCAGGATTCGCTCCTGCACCTTACGAACGCGAGCCTCGTCAGCCATCGCGCCCTCCTTCCGGGCACTGAAGCCCTTGTCAGAACATTACATGTGCGAAGATCGGGGTCCGAGCATACTCGGACCCCGATACTTCACGCTGCGGAATCAGTCACGAGCCTTCTCGCGCATCTCCCAGGTCTCAATGACATCACCTTCGGTGATGTCCTTGTAGCCCAGAGTGATACCGCACTCGTAGCCCTCGCGGACCTCGGTGACATCGTCCTTTTCGCGACGCAGAGAGGCGATCTCGAGGTTGTCGGCCACAACCACACCGTCGCGCACCAGGCGGGCCTTGGTTCCGCGCTTGATCGTGCCGGAGCGGACGATCGAACCGGCGATGTTGCCGAACTTGCCGGAGCGGAAAACCTGGCGGATTTCCGCGGTGCCCAGCTGGACCTCCTCGTAGATCGGCTTGAGCATGCCCTTGAGGGCAGCTTCAATGTCGTCGATCGCCGAGTAGATGACGTTGTAGTACTTGATCTCGACGCCCTCGGCATCCGCCATCTCGGCCACGCGTTCGGCGGGACGGACGTTGAAGCCGATGATGACCGCGTTGTCGACGGTCGCCAGGTTGACGTCGTTCTGCGTGATCGCACCGACGCCGCGGTGGATGATGCGCAGAGCAACCTCGTCGCCCACGTCGATGCGCAGCAGCGAGTCTTCCAGGGCCTCGACGGCACCGGACACGTCGCCCTTGATGACCAGGTTGAGGGTGTCAACCTCGCCCTCGGCCAGGACCTTGTCGAAGTCCTCCAGGGAGACGCGCTTGCGGCGCTTGGCCAACAGGGCCTGGCGCTCGGCTGCCTCACGCTTGTCGGCGATCTGGCGGGCCGTGCGGTC
The DNA here is from genome assembly GCF_041433955.1 of Pauljensenia sp. 20925_1_25. NCBI lineage: Bacteria > Bacillati > Actinomycetota > Actinomycetes > Actinomycetales > Actinomycetaceae > Pauljensenia > Pauljensenia sp. 20925_1_25. Next base: position 112,844 of record NZ_JAPWCL010000005.1, read on the forward strand.
GTCATTGGCGACCAGGAACGAGTCGCCAGCGCGCGGGACCGACGTGAGTCCGAGGACCGCGACCGGGGTCGACGGGCCAGCCTCAGAGACGTCGTTGCCGGCATCGTCGAACATGGCGCGCACGCGACCGTAGGACGAGCCGACCACGAGGGAGTCGCCCACGTGGAGCGTGCCGCGCTGAACCAGCATGGTCGCGACGGCACCGCGCCCCTTGTCCAGGTTCGCTTCGATGGCGACGCCGCGGGCGTCCGTGTTCGGGTTGGCCTCGAGAGTCAGGGCCGCATCGGCCGTCAGCAGGACGGCCTCGAGCAGCTCGCGGATGCCCGTGCGCTGCTTGGCCGAGATGTTCACGAACATGACGTCGCCGCCGTACTCTTCGGCGACCAGGCCGTACTCGGTGAGCTGGGAGCGGATCTTCTCCGGGTTCGCGCTTTCCTTATCGATCTTGTTGACCGCGACGACGATCGGCACGTCGGCCGCCTGCGCGTGGTTGATGGCTTCAACCGTCTGAGGCATGACGCCGTCATCGGCCGCGACCACGAGGATCGCGATATCGGTGACCTGTGCACCACGGGCACGCATGGCCGTGAAGGCCTCGTGACCGGGGGTATCGATGAAGGTGATCGGGCGGCGCGTGCCGTCCTCAGCCGTGACCTTGACCTGGTAGGCACCGATGTGCTGCGTGATGCCGCCATGCTCGGTGTCGACAACGTCCGTGTGACGGATAGCGTCGAGCAGCTTGGTCTTACCGTGGTCGACGTGACCCATGACGGTGACGACCGGCGGGCGCGGTTCCATGTTCTCGGCGTCGTCAAGTTCTTCGGCTTCGAGGTCGATGTCGAAGGACTCGAGCAGCTCACGGTCCTCGTCCTCAGGCGAGACGACCTTGACGTCGTAGCCGAGTTCGGCACCCAGTGCCTCGAAGGTGTCCTGGTCGAGGGACTGCGTGGCGGTCGCCATCTCGCCCAGGGCGAAGAGGACGGTCACGAGCGCTGCGGGATTGACGTCGATCTTCTCGGCGAGGTCGGCCAGGGACGCGCCCTGACGGATGCGGATCTGCGCGCCGTTACCGCGCGGGATCGCGACGCCGCCGATGACTGGCGCGTTCTGCTGCTCGTACTCTTGACGCTTCGCGCGCTTCGACTTGCGTCCGCGCTGCGAGCGGCCACCTCCGCGACCGAATGCGCCCGGCGTGGAGCCGCGACCGCCGCGACCGCCACCGCGAGGACCGAAACCGCCGCCGTTGTTCTGGGCTGCTCCTGCTCCGGCTCCTGCACCGGCACCCGGACGGGCACCGCCGCGACCGCGGCCACCGCCGCGACCACCGCTGCGCTCGGACGTGTTGTTGCCGGTGGCGGCGTTGCGGGCGAAGTTCGCCTGGCCGGGCATCATGCCCGGGTTGGGGCGGTTACCGCCGGGGCGCGGCGCGCCCGGACGCGGTGCGCCGGGACGAGGGCCAGCGTTGCCGGAGCCGCCTGGACGTGGGGCGCCGGGACGAGGGCCAGCGTTGCCGGAGCCGCCTGGACGTGGGGCGCCGGGACGAGGCCCAGCATTGCCGGAACCACCCGGACGCGGTGCGCCGGGACGAGGCCCAGCGTTGCCAGAACCACCCGGACGGGGCATGCCCTGAGAAGAGGCATACGGGTTATTGCCGGGACGCGGGCCACCGGGACGCGGCGCGCCGGGGCGGGCCGGACGCGGAGCATCACCGCGACGAGGCGCAGGCTTAGGTGCACCACCCTCAGCGGGCTTGCGACCACCGGGCTTCGGTGCCGAACCCTCCGCAGGCTTCTTGCCACGAGGCTTGGGCGCGGTCTCGCTCTTGCGTGCACCGGGCTTGGGAGCACCGGGCTTGGGTCCGGCACCCTTGGGGGCCGGTGCCTTCGGCGTGGGAGCCTTCGGGGTGGGTGCCTTCGGGGTGGGTGCCTTCGGGGTGGGTGCCTTAGGCGCGGGGACGGGGGCCGATGCCTCCGGGGCCGACGCCTGGGGAGCGGCGGGCTTCTTCGGTGCAGGCTTGGCTGCTCCGGGCTTCGGTGCCTTGGGGGCGGGCTTGGTCTCCGCCTTCTTGCTCTTGTGCGCCGCCGCGAACTTCTCGCGCATCTGCCGCACGACGGGCGGCTCGAGCGAGGACGAGGACGACTTGACGAATTCACCTGCTTCCTTCAGGTGACCCATCAGTTCTTTGCTGGTGATTCCGAGCTCTTTGGCGAGCTCGTGGACACGCAACTTTGCCACATTTCTCCATTCCGGAAGCGTCTCCGGTGTGGAGACGCCTTACTGATATTGCTGGCAGCTCATCGCTGGGTACTCATCGGGTGCCCATCAGCTTCCAACCCGCTTCCATCTTCTCGGCCTTGATGGCGCGTGGCCATCACTGGGTGGTGATCATCTCCTCCACGTCATCCCAGACGGTGTCTGTCACAGCGCCTGTTCGGAAGGCGCGAGCGAGTGCTCGTCTGGTTCGGGCCCGCTGGACGCACCCCGCGTCGGGGTGGATCCACGCTCCTCGACCTGGAAGAGTCGCCGTCGGGTCGAGGTGAATCGCACCGTCGGGCGAACGCACGATCCGCACGAGAGCAGTTCTGTGCGCGCGAGTACCGCATCCGATGCAGGTGCGCTGTGGTCCTGTGGTGGGCTCAGGCGGCAGGGGATACGACACAATCCCCTAGCTTAGTCGAGCTAGGGGATTGTTCGTCTCAGTTTCTATGAGCGACTTGTCACGTCGTCGGGAGTGGAGACGCGCGAGGCGATCTCGTCGTCACCGGTTTCTGTGTCGGCGTGGATATCGATGTGATAGTTCGTCAGACGCGCGGCGAGTCGAGCGTTCTGCCCTTCCTTGCCAATCGCGAGGGAGAGTTGGAAATCCGGCACGATGGCGGTAGCCGTGCGGTTGTCGACGGAGTGGACGACGACGCGGGTCACGCGGGCCGGCGACAGGGAGTTAGCGACGAAACGCGCGGGGTCGTCGGAGTAGTCGACGATATCGATCTTCTCCCCACCCAGCTCGGCCATGACGGAGCGCACACGCGCCCCCATGGGTCCGATGCAAGCACCCTTGGCATTGATGCCTTCGCGGGTGGCTGCCACGGCGATCTTCGTGCGGTGGCCGGCCTCGCGGGCGATTGCCTTGATCTTGACGAGTCCCTGCTGGATCTCGGGAACCTCGCGTTGGAAGAGACCGGCGACGAGGTTGGGGTGGGTGCGCGACAGGGTGATGCGCGGCCCGCGTTCGGTGCGCTCGACGCCCACGATGTAGGCGCGGATCCGGTCGCCGTGGCGGTAGGTCTCACCGGGAACCTTCTCGCCGTCGGGCAGGACGGCCTCGAAGTCGTCGGAAACCTGAACCATCGTGGGGCGGCCGGGGCGCGGGGCTTGGACGGTGCCGGTGATGATCTGTCCTTCTCGGCCCGCGAAGTCACCGAAGACGCGCTGGTCGTCGGCGTCGCGCAGTCGCTGCATGATGACGGAGCGCGCCGTGGACTGGGCGATGCGCCCGAAGTTCTTCGGGGTGTCATCAAATTCACCAATGGGGTTGCCGTCTTCGTCCTCGTCCATCGCCATGACGGTGACGCGCCCGGTCTTCTTATCGATTTCGATGCGGGCCTGGGAGATCGCACCGGGCAGGTTGTGGTACGCCTTGAGCAGTGCCTCTTCGATGGCGTCAACGAGGGTCTCGAGGCTAACGCCCTTCTCGTTTTCCACCATCCGCAGGGCGGTCATATCGATTTCCATGGTCTTCTACTTCCCCGTTCCAAAGTCGACGCGGGAACGCGCCTTCCTCATGTCCTGATAGTCAATGGTAGTGGCTTCGCCGTCAACATCGATCGTTGCACTGGTCTCGCTCGCGTCGATGACGCGACCAGAGACGTAGCCGCCGGCGCGCAGCTTGATACGCACGAGGCGTCCGATTTGCCGCATCCAGTGGCCAACCTTCGTCAGTTCGCGCTCGGCCCCGGGGGTGGAGACCTCCAGCAGGTATTCACCGTCGATCGGATCGGCGGTGTCCAGCGCCTTCGACACGGCGCGGGACACGTCCGCAAGAGTGTCTGAGTCAATACCGTCGGCACCAATCGGGGCTTCGACGACGACCCGCAGGAGCGGCATCGCGTCGGAGCGCGTGCGGGTCACCGAATCCAGTTCGAGCCCCGAGGCTGCGACCACGGGAGCCAACAGCTCCTGAAGCGGTCCGTCAGTCGTGGACGATCCCATATACGCCTATCTTTCTTCTCGCGAACGCGGGTCAGTTACCCATCCTACCCGGGGGTGTGGGATGATGCGGGGGTGCGATTCTCAAATCTGACTATGACCACACGCCGTATCCCCGGCCTCGTTGCTGCCGGTACGGCGCTTTTCGCGCTATCCGCGTGTTCCCTGTCCACCCAGTCGACGGCCCTGACGGGCTTTGCTGCAGCTCGTGACCAAGCAGCGCGAACGGAAGCTGCCGCGTCCGCGCGAGCCACGCAGCTCGCCGAACTCGCGACCGAGTGCGCGCCCTGTTCCAGCGCGCTACGTACGGCTGCGTCGTCCTCCGACACTCGTCTCGAGACCCTTGGCGGCCTCTGGGATCCGTGGGGAGGGACGCCTCCCGAAGGCCAGGAGGCTCCCGATCCGGTCTCCGAGGCCCCCACCGATGTGGCTGCGTTCGTGTCATGGATGGCTCGCACAGCCACCCGCGACCTGCAGATCGCTACCGAGGAGGACGCTCAATCCGACAAGGCGCGCACGCTGGCTGCCTCCGCGCTGGGCCGCTATGCCAATGCTGTGTCCATCGCGCGCGCCTACGGGATCGATGTCAACGCGGGCGATAGCCAAGCTTCGGCTGTCAACGACCGCGTGAACACTGTCTCCTCCAAGGGCGTGCAGAGCTGGGATATCGAGTCGTACAACGAGTCCTCGATTTCCTCAACGTTCACTCCGTCGGGCAGTGATCTTGCGTCGTCGAAGGAACTCTCCGACGCCGTCGCCATGTGGGATTGCACGGCTTCCACGCTCCCGAAGGTGCATTCGAACACAGATACCCTGAGCGAGACGGACACTTACGACATGTCGGGTGCTCTGCTGGTCCGTGCTGATATCGCGCTGCAGGCGGGCGCTGCGGATACGCGTACGCCGCGTTGCGAGCTGGATTCCCTGGACACAGCCACACTCGCCTCGAACCTACTCGCCGTCGATACCGCGATGTTCGCTTCCAAGTCCGAGGCAGTGCGTAGCGCTGGCGCAAGTGCCGCGCTCGCTGACATCGAACAGTGGGCCTCCCACACGACGCTACCGGCATTGATCGGCACTCGTTAGAATCATCCACCCGACCGGCTGACAACTCCGAGAATCCAATAAATGCAGGGCCGCTCCCCACCCGGGGAGCGGCCCTGCCGTTATGTCGGCTCAGAGGCGAGCGGCGATGTCGTCACCGATCTGGGAGGTTGAGCGTACGAGGGGGCTGCCACTGGCCGCGGCCTCTGCTCGCGCCGCCATGTCGGCGTCGATGGCTGCGCGCACACGTGCCGCCTCGTCTGTGAATCCCATGAAGTCGAGCATGAGCGCGACCGACGAGATGGTCGCGGTCGGGTCGGCCTTCCCCTGCCCCGCGATGTCGGGTGCGGAACCGTGCACAGGCTCGAACATCGAGGGGAACTCACGCGAGGGGTTGAGGTTGCCCGACGCGCTCAGGCCGATGCCGCCGGTGACGGCCCCGGCCTCGTCGGTGAGGATGTCACCGAACAGGTTATCCGTGACGATCACGTCGAAGCGCGCGGGGTCGGTGACCATGTAGATGGTGGCAGCGTCGATGTGGCAGTAGTCGACGCGCACGTCGGGGTATTCCTCCCCCACCTCGTCGACGATGCGGCGCCACATGTGTCCGGCGTTGACCAGAACGTTGTGCTTGTGGACGAGAGTCAGGTGCTTGTTGCGCGAGGCGGCCGCCTCGAAGGCGTAGCGCACGACGCGCTCGACACCGTAGGCGGTGTTGACGCTGACCTCGGTTGCGATTTCGTGCGGGGTGCCGACGCGCACGGCCCCGCCGTTGCCGCAGTAGAGGCCCTCAGTGCCTTCGCGTACCACGACGAAGTCGATGTCGCCGGGGTTAGCCAGGGGGCTGGGCACACCCTCGTAGTACTTGGAGGGACGCAGGTTCACGTAGTGGTCGAGGGCGAAGCGCAGCTTGAGGAGCAGGCCGCGCTCGAGGACGCCGGAGGGAACGGAGGGGTCACCGACCGCACCCAGGAGGATGACGTCGTGGCGCTTAATGGCCTCGAGGTCCTCGTCGGTGAGGGTGTCGCCGGTCGCATGCCAGCGCTGCGCACCCAGATCGAAGTGGGTCGTCGAGTAGTCGACGCCCTTGTCCGCCAGGACGCGGTCCAGGACCTTCAGGCCCTCGGGGACGATTTCCTTGCCGATGCCGTCGCCGGGGATTACTGCGATGTTCAGTGTCATACGTCCATCTTCCCCCGCCCACGCGCGCTCGTCCGCACGGGTCCAACCCGTGGTCTCTTTGCGCCGTGACGTGTCCCATACGGGGCATGAACGAGGCCGGGGCTGGGAGGGCGTTGACGCTCCCCTGGCCCCGGCCATGTCTCGATGTCGGATCAGATCCAGACCCCCGAGGGGGCGAAGTAGTACCAGCGTCCGGCGATGGATGTCCATCCGGTCGCCATTCGGCCGTCGTCACCGAAGTAGTACCAGCTGATGCCGATGTTCTGCCAGCCGGTAACCATCGCGCCCGAGGGTGCCAGGTAGTACCAGCCGTCCGCATGCTGCCAGCCGGTGAGCATGGCGCCGGTGTCGGAGAAGAGGTACCAGGTGTCTCCAATCTGAGTCCATCCGGTTGCCATGGCACCGGTGGAGGGCTCGAGGTAGTACCAGGTGCCTCCGTCGCTGACCCAGCCGTTCACGCGTGCACCGTAGGCGTTGTAGTAGCTCCACACGCCGTCGGTCTTGTCCCAGCCGGTGACCATGTAGCCGTCAGCACCGAAGCGGTAGGTGGCCTCGCCGATGGTGACGGTCTGGTTCATCGCATAGGTGGAGTCCTCCAGCTGCCACTTCCACCCTGAGCCGGTGTTGACCCAGTGCGCGGGGTTGGCTGCGGGTGCAGGTTCAGGCGCGGGCTGCGGGTCCGGTGTGGGCTGCGGGGCAGGTTCGGGCGCGGGTTCGGGCGCGGGCTGCGGGGCGGGCGCAGGATCCTCGCCGGGATCGACCAGGCCAAGGTAGGCGGCATCCACGCGCATGAACTCGATGTTCTTGTAGCCGCCGGACTCGTAGAGGAGGCCCCAGGTGCCGTCAGCGAGGGCGTGAAGGGTCGAGTAAGCCATGTCGCCGCTCTCGAAGACCGTGCCGTCGTTCCAGGTGAAACCGTCGTCGTAGGAGACGCGGATTGTGCCGTTGGCACGAGCACTGGAGGAGTTGGCGTTGGAGAAGAGCAGGACGCGGGCGCGTGCGGACCCCTCGGGGGCGTCCGGGAATGCGCGGATGATGGAGGCGTTGTTCCGCGGGTCCGTCAGGTCCCAGTTGTGGCGGAAGGGACCCCAGGTCTGACCGCCGTCGTAGGAGATAGCCTCCAAGCGTTGGCCTGCGGTGCCCTGCGTGCGCGAGTTGAGGAGCAGGCGACCGTCGGAGAGCTCAACGACCTTGTTCTCGTCCGCGCTGCCCTCGGTGGGAGTGCCGGGTTTCCAGGTCGCTCCGTGGTCGTCGGAGTAGACGGAGACGGCCATGAGAGAGGTGGAGCCGGAGTTGGCGACGGCGTACTGCTGGATGAGGCGTCCGGCGTGGGTGCCGTAGCGCAGCTGGATGCCTTCACCGGAGGACGCAAAGCGGGTGAACCACGCTCCTTCGTATCCGGCGCTCACCTGGTCGGTGATGGTTCGGGGGTTGACCCATGTTTCGCCGTTGTCGTGGGATTCGACGACGTGGGCGTGCAGGATGTTGCGCGCCGTGGGGTCCGTGCCTAGATGGGATTGGAAGAGGCCCGCGTCGTAGGACTTCACTGAGAACATGAAGATCGTGCCGGTGGTGCGGTCGACGACGAAGGAGGGGTCGGAGTATCCGACCTTGGCCGCGCCGGGGGTGCCGGCAAGGGCGGTCTGAATGGGGGTCCAGGACTTACCGCCGTCCTTGGAAATGCGGTAGATGATGGAGTTTGCCTGGGGCGCGTCCTGGCAGGTGTCGGGACGACCGTCCCACGCGGCGATGATCCAGCCGTTGGTGGCGGTGGTCAGCGCGGGGATGCGGTGACAGTTGAAGCCGGCGAGGCCGGGGGACGCGAGGCGAACCTTGTCTCCGATGGCGTAGTCGGTCGGGGTCTCGAGCGGGTCTGGGGCGGCGGGCCGAGTCCCGGCGGCGACGGTAATGGGGTCAGTAGCGGAGACGAAGTTCCCGGCGATGACGTCGGTGCCGTTGCGGTCACGGGTGGCCGCCCATGTGGCGCTGGGCGTAAAGGTCCCGGCCGCGACGTCCTCCTGTGTCACTGTGTGCGTGGCAGAGGTGCAGGACTTGGTGGTGTGAGCGGCCAGGTTGTGCCAGCGGCAGTTGGGCGCTCCGGTCGTGAGAACGCCGGACAGGTTGGAGTCGACCGGGAAGACGGTGAGCGCACTGTCAGTGTTGTTGGTGTAGGTGAAGGTGACGGTCACGACATCACCGACGTACAGGGGGTCGCCGATTGTATCGGTGCGCGTGGCAACGACGTTGATTGCGGCAGACTCTTCGTCAGTTGCCGAGGCCGTGGCGAGCGCCGCGTCGCCGGTGTCACTGTGTGGGGCGGCCAGGGAGGGGGCCGCGAGGCTCACGCATAGCAGCGCGGCTCCCGTGGCTGCCGCGAGGGCTCGCCCGTAGTGGCGGAGGGTCATCGTTGGTCCTTCCAGGGAGGGGTGTCAATGGGCGGCGGCTGAGTTGGAACTCACCCTCCGCAAGATTCATCATACAAATTAGGATGCTAACTAACCACTTATACAAGAAGTGTGTCACACAGTCACCATGCTAATTACCAACAAACCACGCAGGTAGCTGCCCACCCGACGCACCATCACCCGTGCGACACATCCGCAGAAACTAACCGAACATACGCATCTTCAAGCCTGTCAACGCAGGCACGAATGTCATACTCCTCACCCAGCACGCGGTAGCGTGCACCCTCACTCACACGCGCCTGACGCCCCCGCTCAACCCACCTGTCAATCGCGCGGGCGAGCGCTCGAGCATCCCCGGCCTCGTACACACTGTCCCCGCTGAGGGCGAACTGACTGGTCGCCGTCAACGGACCGCACGCAATAACAGGCACGACCCCCAGACGGAGGACCTCCAGAGCACTCAGCCCCTCAACCTCAATCCGCGCCGCGTGCACATAGAGGTCACACCGAGATGCCTCGCGCGCGAGTTCCGGCGCACTCATGAAGGCGAAGCGCACAGGGTGAGTAATGACACCATCGCTCAAGAGGGCCGAGGCCTGGGCGCGCAGAGCACGCTCGGTCGGGCCGCGCCCGGCAAGGGTCAGTTCAATAGAACGCGCATGGGAGCTATCGCGCAGGGCGCGCAGAATGGTCGCCTGGCCTTTTTCCCGAGAGAATCGCCCGACGGCGAGGATACGAACAACAGACGAGTCACCTTCATCGCCACGCGCATCCGCGCCATCGACCCCCTCCCCCAGCGGGACGCCATTCGACAGAAGCAGGAGCGGGGGGCGCAGCGCAAGCGGCTCCAGACGATCCCAGACGGATTGAGACGGGCACTGCACGAGCGAACACCGATTGAAGATGGCACGCTTCCACAGCTCAAGGATCATGCGATTGAGCAGGCACGCCCGATCCAAGTAGATCGAGGCCGTCAGATTCTCGGGGTGAATGTGATAGGTCACCAGAGCGGGCACACCCGCCCGGCGGGCAAGCTGCGCAACGACAGCCTGCAGATAGAACGGCTCTTCGAGATGAACAACGTCGGCCCACTGGAGCGCTCGCTTCACCTGGGCGCGCCGCACGCGCGCAAAGGCGTACCCCTGGGAGGCTATGAGGGATCCCACAACAGGAACAGACATGGAAGGGAGCGGATATTCAGGCACGCCGACACCACAATCATCCCCATCGAGCGGCGGAGCCGAGAGAACGCGCACATGATGTCCACGCTCCCGAAGCAACGTAATTGTGCGCCGCGCGGAGGCCGCCAGGCCGTTGCCACGGGTATAGAGATCATTGATCACGAACAAAATATTCAGGGACCGTTCACAAGTCCTTCCCCGAGCGACCATAACACCATTCTAAGTCAACCTTGCGGTCAGCATATTTCGGTCGCAGACGTCCCCACGCACACATCGCACGTGAACAGATAAACGAACCCCGACCTCGTCCCCATACGTGGGGACGAGGTCGGGGCTTGACTCTATCCGAATCTGACCGTGAGATCAGCGCGCGGCGCTGCCCTCGGTGTAGTCCGCGTCGGAGTCGGTCCAGCCGAAGGCCTTACGCAGCTTCTGGCCGGTCTTCTCGATCGGGTGGGCCTCTTCCTCGGCGCGCAGCGCCTTGAACTCGAGAGCGCCGTTGTCCTGGTCGGCGATGAACTTACGGGCGAAGGTGCCGTCCTGGATATCGGACAGGATGTCCTTCATGGCCTGCTTCGCGGAGTCATTGATGACGCGCGGGCCGGAGACATAGTCGCCGTACTCAGCGGTGTCGGAGCAGGACCAACGCTGCTTCGTGATGCCACCCTCGTTGATGAGGTCGACGATCTGCTTCATCTCGTGGCAGACCTCGAAGTAGGCGATCTCGGGCTGGTAGCCAGCTTCGACCAGGGTCTCGAAGCCAGCCTGGATCAGGTGGGAGACGCCACCGCACAGCACGGCCTGCTCGCCGAACAGGTCGGTCTCGGTCTCCTCGGTGAAGGTCGTCTTGATGACGCCGGCGCGGGTGCCGCCGATGCCCTTCGCGTAAGACAGAGCCAGCTCCCAGGCTTTGCCGGAAGCGTCCACCTCGACGGCGACGACATCCGGGGTGCCCTTGCCCTGCACGTAGGTCTCGCGGACCTTGTGGCCCGGACCCTTGGGGGCAACCATGATGACATCGTGGCCAGCGGGGACCTCAATGTAGCCGTAGCGGATGTTGAAGCCATGTGCGAAGAGAAGGGCGGAGCCTTCCTTCAGGTTGGGGGCAATCTGCTCGGCGTAGACGTAGCGCTGGACCTGGTCGGGCAGCAGCACGGAAACGACGTCGCCCTCGGCGACGGCCTCGGCCACGTCCTTAACCTCCAGGCCGGCGGCCTCAGCCTTGGCCCAGGAGGACGAACCGGGGCGCAGGCCAACGACCACGTCAACTCCGGAATCCTTCAGGTTCAGCGCGTGCGCGTGACCCTGCGAGCCGTAACCGATGATGGCGACCTTCTTGGACTGGATCAGCGACAGGTCTGCGCCGTCGTCGTAGATGATTTCTGCCATTTTCATTTCTCCTTCAGTTGATCCGTGATCGAGCGCGACCCGCGGCCAATGGCCACGGCACCCGACTGGACGAGTTCGGTGACGCCGTAGGGCTCCAAGGCCCGCAGCAGCGCCTCCAGCTTGGGTAGGGAGCCGATCGATTCGATAACGACCGACTCGGGTTGAACGTCGACGACGTGCGCGCGGAAGAGATCCACGATCTGCAGGACCGAGGTGCGGCGGGTTTCGTCGGCCTGGACCTTCATGAGTAGCAGGCGTCGTTCGACGGAGTCTTCGGGTTCAAGCTCGACGACTTTGAGGACGTTGATGAGCTTGTTGAGTTGCTTCACCACCTGCTCGATGGGCGCGGAGTCTGCGTCCACGATGATGGTCATGCGGGAGATCTCGGGGTGTTCGGTCTCCCCCACGGTCAGCGACTTGATGTTAAAGGCGCGACGGGCGAACAGCGCGGCGACGCGGGTGAGCACGCCGGGCTTGTTTTCGACCAGCACAGCCAGAGTGTGACGGTTCGTCATCAGTCTTCCACCTCCCAGTCGGGCGCCATGCCCTTGGCGTAACGAATCTCATCGTTGGACACACCCGCGGCGACCATCGGCCAGACCATCGAGTCCTTGGACACGCGGAAGTCGATGAGGACAGGGCGATCATTGATCGACATGGCCCATTCGATGGCCTCGTCCACCTCGTCGATGGAGCGGACCGTGCGTGCGGCCATACCGTACGCCTGGGCCAGCATCTCGAAGTTGGGGATTTGCTCGCCCTCGACGGGGTTAAGCGTGGTGTTCGAGTAGCGCTTGCCGAAGAACAGGGACTGCCACTGGCGCACCATGCCCAGCACCGAGTTGTTAATGAGGGCAACCTTGATTGGGATGTTGTTGATCGTGCAAGTGGCTAGCTCCTGGTTGGTCATCTGGAAGGAGCCATCGCCGTCGATCGCCCACACGACCTTGTCGGGGACACCGACCTGCGCACCCATGGCTGCGGGAATGCAGTAGCCCATGGTGCCCGAGCCGCACGAAGAGATGAAGCTGCGCGGGTTGTCCAGCGTGATGAACTGCGATGCCCACATCTGGTGCTGGCCCACGCCCGTCACGTAGACGGCGTCGGGGCCGACGCGGTCAGACAGCTTCTTCAGGACTGCCTGAGGTGCCATCATGCCGTCGTCAGGTTCCGCCCACCCGATCGGATACTTCGTGCGCAGGCGGTCCAGGTAGCGCCACCATCCGGAGATGTCGGCCTTTCCGTCGGCCGAGGCCTGGGTGATCTCGTCGGTCAGGATCGGCAGGGCGGTCGCCAGGTCAGCAACAATCGGAATGTCAGCGTGGCGGTTCTTCGAGATTTCCGCGGCGTCAATGTCGATATGAACGATGGTCGCACGGGGCGCGAAGGAATCGAGGCGTCCGGTCACACGGTCGTCGAAACGGGCACCGAGGGCCACGATCAGGTCGGCGCGCTGCAGGGCACCGACGGCGGCAACCGTGCCGTGCATGCCGGGCATGCCGAGGTTGTGGCGGTCGGAGTCGGGGAAGGCACCGCGCGCGGTCAGTGTGGTAACGACGGGCGCGTTGGTGGCCTCGACCAGGGCGGAGAGGTCCTCTGTCGCACCGCCGCGGATGACGCCGCCGCCGACATAGAGGACGGGGGCCTGTGCGTCCACAATTGCGCGGGCCGCAGCACGCACCTGCTTCATGTTCGGGCGGTCGGCGACCTTGTAGCCGGGCAGGTCCAGGGCAGGCGGCCACGAGAAATCCATCTCGGAGACCTGGGCGGACTTGGTAATGTCCACGAGGACGGGGCCGGGGCGGCCTGTGCCGGCCACGTGGAAGGCCTCGGCCAGGCGCGCGGGAATGTCCTGAGGGTCCGTCACCAGGAAGGAGTGCTTCGTGATAGGCATCGACGCACCCACGACATCAGCTTCCTGGAATGCGTCAGTGCCGATCAGGGAGGCACCGACCTGACCCGAAATCACGACGATCGGCACGGAGTCCATACAGGCGTCACCCAGGGCGGTCAGCACGTTCGTCGCACCGGGGCCAGATGTCACGAGAGCACAGCCGACCTTGCCGGTGGCAAGCGCGTAGCCTTCGGCCGCGTGTCCCGCGCCCTGCTCGTGTCGAACCAAAATGTGACGAATTGCCGTCGACGCCATCAGCGGGTCATAGGTCGGCAGAATTGCGCCGCCAGGCATACCGAACACGTCGGTCACGCCCAGGGCTTCGAGGCTCGCCACGATAGCCTCGGCTCCGGTCATTCGGGTGGTGGTACTCGCGTCGCTCACCAGTCGTCCTCTCAATCGTTGGGACCGTCTCAAAGAAAAAACCCCGTCAAGTCCGTGCAACAGCGCGGATGCGGGGAAAGGGCGTGCGATCCATCCTCTCGTTACGCGGCAGGCATCGCACGCCCAGGTACGATGACCAGGGCAAGGATTCCAATCTCACGAACGTCGAGCATGTTAATACCGTAACGCGCTACCGCGAGGCGCTCCTGTCTATCTCATTGTGCGGACCCTTATGTCCTCAACGCTATCTAGGACGATGGACTGAGATACACAGCACCTGAAACTGGTTTAATTGACTCGTATCACACACCATCAATTCATGCACGGAGATTACATCGTGGTCAAGATCTTCGAGATACTTCACGAGCAGCCAGTGTTGTTCCTGTTCCTCCTCATCGGAATCGGCATGGCCTTCGGCAAGGTTAAGATCAAAGGCATCGGTCTGGGTGCCGCTGCCGTTCTCTTTTTCGCCATCGTCATGGCCGCATGGGCGCAGTCCTTCGGTATTGAGCTGCAGGTGACCAAGCAGCTGGGCACGCTGGGCCTGACGCTCTTCACGTTCGCGATCGGCATCAACTCTGGCGCTTCCTTCTTCCATAACCTCAAGACAGCTGTCGGCCCGATCCTGACGATGGTGGCTTTCTACGGAATCGCCGCCACGCTGGGCCTGTACGTCGGCAAGGCCATGGGAATGGACGTTCCGCTCATCGCCGGTACTTTCGCAGGCGCGGTCACAAACACCCCGGCACTTGCTGCGGCAGGCGAGGCCAGCGGCGACCCCGCGACGGCGACGGTGGGCTACTCGATCGCGTACCTCTTTGGTGTCATTGGCATGCTCGCCGCCTCTATGGCAGCACTGCACTACGGCCGCAACGACAAGGATGCCCCCTCTCCCCTGTCGAACCGCACAATCCGCGTCGAGCGCGACGATCATCCCTTCGTTGGTGACATCTACGAGAAGCTCGGCGAGAAAGTCTCCTTCTCTCGACTGCGCCGAGGCGAAACAGGGCCGATCACCCGTCCGCAGATGTCCGACACCCTCGATCCGGGTGACCTCGTGACTGTCGTGGGCCCCCGAGAACTCGTCGCCCGCGCCGCCACAGAGCTGGGCCATGCCTCCTCGCACTCTCTCATGCAGGATCGCTCCTACCTAGACTTCCGTCGTATGACGATCTCCAACCCGAAGGTCGCCGGTCGAACGGTCGCGTCGCTCGGCCTTGCCAAGGAATTCTCCGCAACGATCTCACGCGTGCGCCGAGGCGACGTCGACATGGTGGCGGAACCCGGCCTCGTCCTCCAAGAGGGCGACCGCGTCCGCGTCGTCGCCCCGACCTCGAAGATGGCCGAGATCACCAAGTTTTTCGGTGACTCCTCGCACGGTCTCACCGACCTGAATCCGGTCGCCCTGGGCCTGGGCATGGCAATCGGCATCGCGATCGGTGAGTTGCCGATCTTGACCCCGTCCGGCGAGTACTTCTCGATCGGCTCCGCTGCCGGCACGCTCATCATCGGTCTTGTCTTCGGGCGCATTGGCCGCATTGGCCCCATTGCGACGGCGCTGCCCTTCACCACCTGCCAGGTGGTTGCGGAACTCGGCCTGCTCATCTTCCTCGCCCAGGCAGGCGCGAAGGCCGGCGGCCAGATCCTCAACGCTTTCACATCGGGTGCCTGGGTCAACATCTTTATCCTTGGCGCGATCATGACGTCTACAATGGCTATTGGCTTGTACGTCACCATGCGGTGGGTGTTCAAGATGGGCGGCACGAAACTCGCAGGCCTCCTCGGCGGCGCGCAGACGCAGCCCGCGGTCCTGGCCTTTGCGAACGGCCGTACGAACTCCGATCCGCGCGTGGCGCTGGGCTATGCCCTGGTGTACCCGGTCGCGATGGTCGGAAAGATCGTCGTTGCGCAGGTACTGGGCGGCATGTAACCAGACGTTGGCAGCGGGGGACCTCCACACCACCCAATAACCCCGCAGCCGTGCCAGTGGGCGGGGATTCCCCCCATCCTCCCCCGCCCGCGCGAATGGGGCTGACCTTCCCTGGTTGGCCCCATTCGTCTACCTAGGAACGCGCGATGCACCCGTCTGGACCTGTCCCGGCCGTGGAACTCACCGCACATACCAGGTGCCGCTCGACGAACGAGGCGGTGGCGCGTTCGCCCTCTGTCTTACCGTCTTACTTCGCATCAGCGCACCGTAGATGCAAATGTTTCACGCATATTTCACGCGAGCGTATCGATATGCTCCACAGCATTTCAGGCACGTCAGCACCTCGGGTATGTCGACGCACAAGCAAAGACACTCCGCGTGCTCGTTATTCGGAGGACCCTTTCATGCGCGTCCAGGCCCGCTAGCCCGAACGTGGCCCCCCTCATCCGCACGCAAGCCCGCTATTCCGAGCCTGGGCGGCCTCGCCCACGTACGGAACAGACGGCCCACATGCGAAACAGAAAACCCACACGCGTAGTTTCAGAGGTGGAGGATTGCGAAAAATTGGGAGTTGGGCGGGTCTCCAGGTCCGGGTACCAACACGCGTCCGGATAGGAAACGAACACGCGGATAGGTTATTAACCTATCCGCATGGGCACAACCTATCCACGTGTGCACGCCTATGCAGTGGGCCAGGAAGGGGGCGGTAAGAGAGACGGCGTGGTTCGTGCGAGTGTAGGAGTGCAGGCCAAGCGTTATTGCTTAGGACACAGGTCTCACGAAGTGTCACAGGACCAGACAACTTTCCCATAGTCAAGGAACCTGTTTCACCGCATGATCGCGGCAGTGTAAAGGGTTTGTTGTTCGGCGGTCGCGTGGATTCCCCTGTGCCTGGGTCCGGGCATGTGAATAGAGGAAGCGGCCAGAAACCCGAAGGTTTCTGGCCGCTCCCGTTT